>NZ_JBBKBG010000027.1:0-36690 GCF_037892545.1 Pseudogracilibacillus sp. ICA-222130 | reverse complement strand
AAATATATGGTCAGGTGCATGACCTGGCACATATACAACCTCTAAGCCAAAAATAGTATCGCCTTCTTTTAGAGGAATAATAGGACCATTAATTTTTTGATAAGCATTTTTATGAATTGATTGGACCATACGTTCAATTAATGGTTCCGCTTCTGTTAAGCAACCCATTTCCTGATACAACTCCGTAAAAAATGCAATTCGTTTTTTTAAAAATTCTGTATCACGTTTTAAACGAATGATACCATCTTCATGTGCATATAGTGGTACATCCATTTCTTTACGAATCCGATTCACTATCCCTATATGGTCTGCATGATTATGGGTCAAAATGATCGCCGTTAAATCTTGTAATGTATAATCATTTGCATGTAAAGTGTCGATCAATGCATCCCAACAAGCATCATTTCCTGCTCCTGCATCAATTAATATTAACTCCTCTTCCTGACGAACGAGGTAATAATTTAATGTTTGTAAGTTCCCTAATTGTGTCGGAACAATAATGGGATATGTTTTTGGGCTTTCTATCTTCGCTTTCACAACCATAAGCATACGCTCCTACCTTATAATCTATCCTTATTGTATCATAAGCATTTCAACAAAAAAAAGAGATGCTTGTGCCTATACACAAACATCTAAGTCATTCACTCCATATTGAATCCCCAATATTTTCCTACATGATTATGATGTAGAACTTTTCCCATTATGTTCATTGTAATGCAAATACTTTTTTGATCCCTCCCCGCTTTTTATTTAGTGATAGAAGCCATATTGTTCGGTGCACTTTTATCATAAAAGAGGAACCTTTTTTCTGCAAAGGTACAAAACGTTCTTTTTGTCCTATTAAAAGCATGAAAAATTGCATTTTCTCTTAGGAAAAATGCAATTTTTTAGATAAAATGATCCAATAAAATTCAAATTTACTAGTTCGCCAAAAATGTTTTTGGCATTAATGCTGCAACAACCTCACCAGTTACTACAACGGTATCGTTTGCATAAACTTTTGTTGTCACTTTATATTTTTTTGGATGAATTTCCTCCACTGTACCAACTGCTTTCAATACCGTATTCGCTGGGGTTGGTTTTAAATAATCTACATGTAATGATGCGGTGACAAATCTTGGTGCCTCCACCCCATCACCAGGTTCATGACCATTTTTCCGGTGAAGAAAAATCGCTGCCGAACCTGTGCCATGACAATCGACTAATGATGCGAGCAAACCTCCATAAATAAATCCCGGAATCGCTTTATGCTCATCACGTGGGTGATATATCGTCACCGTTTTATCTCCATCCCATCCTGTTCGTAAATGTAACCCTGTTTCATTTAACCTACCACAGCCGTAACACCAAGAAAAATCATCTGCATACTCATCCTGAATCGCATGTTTTATTTCATTTACCACTACTTCATCCACCTCTCTTATTATGTTCGATGTTTCTGTTTACACCAGTTTCACTTGTCATGTTGCTTTCAATAAATTAATCGATAAACTATTCTTCATTATACTATACATGGAAGCGTTTAAACTAGATGCTTTTATCTATAGATTTGACTGTTATTCCAAAAGCACCTCGCCATCTTTAAACTTCAATTTGCATTCTTGCAACTTCGGCCTGTATTCTTGCAACTTCAACCTACATTCTTGCAACTTTACCCGATATTCTTGCAACTTTACCCGATATTCTTGCAACTTCGACCGATATTCTTGCAACTTTACCCGATATTCTTGCAACTTCGGCCTGGACTCTTGCAACTTCGCACAGTATTCTTGCAACTTCTACCTGTATTCTTGCAACTTCAACCTACATTCTTGCAACTTCGACCGTTATTCTTGCAACTACACCCACGCTAAATGCTATCGGGAACCCCGGCATAGTCAGGGGTTTTCAAATGCATAAAAATACTTCGCATATCTTTTTCCATGATGCGAAGCACTTCTTTCTTTATTTATTTATGTCCATGTCATTCATTTTCCATTTTCCGTCTTCTTGAATAAATTCAAAATCAATTACGAAACTGTACTCATTTACTTCGTCCTGAGCAGCAAATCCAACAATGTAAGATGTTTCATCATTTTCATGTGTATAACGAAACTCGATATCAGATGCGGTTTCTTCTGTAAAAAAATCTTGTTCATGTGGGTATGTAACATTTTCAAATGAAAAAGTGTTATCTTTTATTTTCGTACCACTAGATAAAATGGAAGTTAAAAAATCAATATCTTCATCAAATTGTGCTTGGAATATTTTCTCCCCTAAAGCGATCAATTCTTCTTCCGTATCATCATTTGCTTCATTTGTCGCTTCGTTAGACGCATTATTTTCTGTATCGTTTTCATTTTCTACATTTTCTTCTGCTTCATTATCCTCCTCATTCGTTTCCACTTTTTCAATTTCTGTCTCTGTATCATTTTCTAATGCGTTTTGTTCCTCATTATTCACCTCATTATTTGTTTCTTCTTTTGGTTCATTGTTTGTCGGGCTATTGTCTTTCGTTTGACAAGCCACTAAAACAATCGCAATACATAATATAAATAGTGCTTTTCTCATTCCATAGTTCCTCCCATGACAAATCATATTGACTATATGATTATTATACCATCAAGTTATCGAAAAAAACTATGTAATAACAGTGAAGGGATGAAGGAATAGTTTCCCCTTGAAATGATTTCGTTCCACTACCTGTTCCGTGCCACAAAAAAAGCCTCTTCTATATTAAGAAGAAGCTTGTAAGTATTTACCTTTTAATTTAGATGAATACATCTCTAACAAGATTGCGATCACTAAAATCATATACGTAATAAAACCTACTTCACGTAAATCATAGTAAAAACCGGAAGCCATAAATAGCTCAAACCCAATACCACCTGCACCTGCTGCAGCCCCCATGGCTACTGCGACCCCGAAGTTTATTTCAAATCGAAGAAATGTCCACGATAATAAGTATGTAGATATGGAAGGAAGAATGCCGTGTTTGACGATATGCCAATAATTCGCACCTGAAGCACGCAATGATTCAATAATTCCAGCATCTATTTCTTCAATCGCTTCTGAATATGCTTTCACTAAATATGCAATAGAATGAAACATCATGCCGAGTACTGCTGCCTCACTCCCTAATCCAGCTGAAATAGCAAAAATTAACACCCATAAAACAGTTGGAACCGCACGAATAAACGCAACCATTACACGAACAATTTTTGAAACAAATGGTTTAGAAATATTTGTTGCAGCAAGCAAAGATAAGAAAAAAGCAATAAGCGCACCAATAATCGTCGATAAAACGGCCAGACCTATCGTTTGTGTCACCTGAAATAAACCTTCCACAAACGTAAAGTGGCTCAATGCAGGCATCAGAAACATCGCTTTTAGATTATGCATTGTCTCTACGATTGCCGTTTTAAATTCAAAACCTGTAAGGTCAAAAAATAAAATAGAGACAAAAGTTAATATCGTTAAAATGAACAAAGTAATCTGCATCGTTTTTTCGGATTTATCGCCAGATTTTAAACGAATTTTACCTGTTTTCGTTTTCTTCATATAATAATCAAGTGAATAGTCCATTTACATAATCACCTTTCGAATATAGTTTGACATTAATTCAATGATGATCACCGTTATTACAATCGTCCACGTAATTAATGCAACTGTTCCGTAATCCATCTGCTTATAATATAAATCAAACGTATATCCTATGCCTGTACCTGTTAAAATGCCGACTAATGTCGCACTTCTAATATTCGTTTCTATCATAAACAATACCCAACTAATCATTTGTGGTTTGCCTTGTGGGAGAACAGATTTTCCGATGAGATGAAAATACGTTGCCCCTGTCGCGCGTAATGCTTCCATACTTTTATGGTCAATTTCATCGATGGATTCAATAAATGCTCGTGTTAAAAATCCTACTGAACCAATAAAAAGCGCTAAATAACCGGTTAAAGAATTTTGCCCAAATGACAAAAGCAAAATTAATGCCCAAGCTACGATTGGAATATTCCTTGAAAATGAGGCAATCACTCGTGCAATAGTACTGAAAATATTATTAGGCGAAGTTGCACGTGACCCCATCACTCCTAAAAATAAGGCTACAACGGCTGCTGTTGTCGAAGCCGCAATCGACATAAAAACTGTTTCGAGCAACTTGTCAAGTATATTTGGTAACTTCTCTAATGCCTCACTTGATACGAGTAAATTAGAAGTCATCCACATAAATGCGGCTGGAAAACTTTGCATACCGTTGAGCATATCGAATTGTGTAATAATGACAGAACCTATCGTAATCGCGATGATAGCGATAAAGAATAATACGGATTTCCATTTATCACGTTGATATGTTTTTTTATTCACAAGAATATCTCCTTATACTGTTACTAATTCTCGCGTTTTAATTCCATAAATACGATTAATTTGTTCTTCCGTTAATTGTAAAGGCACACCATCAAAGACGATAGTTCCTTTATTTAATCCGATAATTCGATCAGCATATTGTTTTGCAACCTCTACTTGGTGTAAATTTACGATACAAGTAATATCGTATTCCTCTGTTATTCTTTTTAAATAATTCATAATTACTTCAGATGCATTTGGATCTAGAGATGCAATTGGTTCATCGCATAAAATAAGCTTTGGATTTTGAATCAATGCCCGCGCAATTCCTACGCGTTGTTGCTGCCCACCACTTAATTGATCACAGCGTTTATATGCATGTTCCACAATGCCTAATGTATCTAATAGAGAAAATGCTTGATGCTTTTCTTCTTCTGTAAATCGATTTAATAAACCTTGTAATGTAGTTTTGTATCCTAGACGTCCGTGTAGCACATTTTCAATGACCGTTAATCTTGGAACTAAGTTATAATGTTGGAAAACCATGCCGATATCACGACGCATTTTTCGTAAAGATTGTTTGCGATAATGTGTCGTATCTACTCCGTCAAAAATAATCTTGCCACCATCAATCTGAACCATTCGATTAATCGTGCGTAATAGTGTTGATTTCCCTGCTCCTGAAGGTCCGATGACAGAAATTAGTTTTCCTTTTTCAACTTGAAGATTTATATTTTCTAATACTTTTGCTTTTGCGTGATACGATTTACTCACATTCTCCATTTCTAATAAGGCCATCATTCCATCTCCTTTTTATACTTCTTTTAAAAAAATGGGATACACTTCAGGTATGAGGAGAAAAACAAAATTGACAGTATATCCCATAGAAAGATATTCATTTGATTACACTTATCTTCATGAACTATGACGCATTAATTAGATAATTCGCGAATCGGATTGAACCATTCATCATCTACTACAATGAATCTTTCATCCGCTGATTTGTAAAATAATGCCGATTCCTCTGCATCTTCTGGGACGAAAATTTTCTCGTTGTTTGCTACTTCATCCGACGTAAACAAATCTTGTATTTTTTTAAAATCTTCTTCCTCTAATACCTCGGTATTTGCTACAAATGGTGAGTTTAATACTGGTGTTGAATTCATTAAAATAAACTCTTCCCCTTGTACCGTATTAAAAGGTTCCGCTGCATTATCTTTTACTTTGTACACCGTACCAACTTCATTTGGTTCTCCTTCGACAATGTCTACATAACTTTCCACACAAGTATCACAAAACGCTGCAACATCTACTTTATTTTGTAATAAGTTTACGGCAGATCCTTGGTGTGAATTTCCAAATAAAACTTGGTCAAAAAATGGTCCACCTTCCATTAAACTTTCTGCAGTTAGATCCTTATATTCCTCTTGCTCTGAAAAGTAATCAACAATCGTTGAAGAAGGTACGACGAAACCTGATGTTGAACTGTTGGAAACGAATGACATTTTCTTTCCGGCAATGGTATCTAATGAGAACTCACCATTCTCCTTGAAATCATCTTGTTCATCGATGTTTACACCTAACCAACTATAATAAATCGCATCCTCTAATGTTCCTGAAGGACCTGATGGGACGACTATTGGTTCAACTGCTTCGTTCCCTTCTCTTGCTTCGATATATCCAACTGGGCCCATAAATGCAAGTGCTGCATTATTGTTTACAAGTGTTTCAATTGCAATCGCATAATCTGTCGTTAAATGATGTTCTACCTTTTTTCCAGTCGTATCTTCAATTAATGCTCCAATTTCATCACGAGAGGTTTTCATATCTTCTCCTGACTCATTTGGATACCAGACGATTTCAATGACATCTTCACTAGATGAATGGCCATTTTCTCCATCTACAGCATTCCCACATGCAACTAAAAAAGCAGATAACAATAATATAGTAGTTAGTAAACTTACCTTTTTTAACATATCATTACATCTCCCTATTATATTTATCTTCTATATATTTACATGTACATCATCTAGGCGCTCTCTCGATACACATCCCACCTTATAAGTTATGTGTGTCTTTTATATAAATCGTATATTTATACGAGTGCTTTTTCGATTGATGATGGACTAACCCATTTACCAAGGGTCACTTCTTTTCCATATATCCCGTGATAGTCGGATCCACCAGTCATGAATAAATGATATGTACGAGCAAGTTCCTCCACTTGTTCCATATGTGCAGAAGTATGGTCGAAATGATTTCTTTCAATGCCACGCAAACCGTGAGATACAAGTGTTGGAACGAGTTCAAAGGAGTCCAGTTGTCCTGGATGTGCAAGCACTGCGATTCCACCATCTTTCACAATGGCTTCCACTGCGTCCACTGCACAAACATACGTGATATCTCCTGCCGCAATCCCGTTTCCTTTAAAAATGGAACGATATAATGATTGATATTGCTCCGATTGAAATGGTGCATCTGTTAAGGCATGCATCATATGTTGTTTATATATAACCCCACTTTGTTTTGCGTATTTTTCCACCGTTTTCGTCTGTATGTCATACCCAGCAGCGATGATTTTTTCTAATTGTGCTAAAGAATGTGCTTGTCTTCGATGTAACACCGTGTCACATAAAGCTGCAATATGTTGTGCATCATTCTTATAACCATAGCCTAAAATATGAACTTTACGATTTCGCACAAAATCATACGCAGAAATTTCAATCCCTGAAATGATTTGTATCTCATATAACTCGCTTAACCGCCTTGCTTCCGCTACATTTGTTTGTCGGTCATGATCAACAAAACTAATGGTTGTTAAACCAGCTTGTTTTGCTCGCTTGACAACTTCTTCCATCGATTCAGAGCCATCCGAATAGTTACTATGCAAGTGTAAATCCATCATGTTATTCCGTCCTTTACATGCTATAATGTCTATCTTTCCATTTACCAATCACATGACATTGCATTATTTCGATTCATACCATCCCAAGATATGAATACTCCTCCCACTGTTTTCCTCGATTACTCTACGCTCACCTTTTCTTTCACTTCCATCGTATACACTTTGTCACATAGACCATCCATAAATTGTAAGTCATGAAAAATACCAATCAATGTCGTGTCATCTTCTTTTAACTTTTGGATCATTTCCCGCACCTTTATTTTTGAATGATCATCTAAACTTGCTGTCGGTTCATCTAATAAAAGTAAACGCGGCTTTTTTACGGTTGCAATTGCAATGTTTAGTCGTAATTTTTCTCCACCGGAAAAAGTATTCGGATAGGTATCCCATAAAGACTCATTTAAGTCAAAATGATGTAAAGCTTCTGCAGCACGTCTTTTGGCTGTCACTTTATCGACACCTATTTCTAGTAGCGCATTTTCTACTAACTGACGGGCAGTAATTCGTGGCATCACGTTTAAAAATTGTGATACATAGCCGATCTCATGTTTACGCAAATACACCATTTCTCTTTCTGTCGCTTGGCATAAATCGATTGCCCCAAAAAAGTCGGAATCATACACAATCACACCTTCATCAGGTAAATAGGATCGATAAATACTTTTTAATATGGTTGATTTTCCACTTCCACTTTTACCAACAATACCGATAAATTCACCTTTTTCTACTGTAAAATCCACTTCATTTACGGCAGCAATTTTTTTATTTAAATGGTGGATAAAAAAATGTTTCTTAAATCCCTCCACACGTAATATCATCATTTGGACACTCCTCTTTACGTTATATACGATAATTTGTCTCCGTTATAAACATCCCATCGACCATCGTTTTCGTTAACATTGGGTACCCATGATCCATTTCTTCAACAATTAATAAATCAGCTTTCTTTCCTACTTGAATGGACCCTATTTCATCCTCCATCTTTACGGCACGCGCAGGATTGATTGTCACCTTATTAATCATTTCACGTAAATCATATCCGTACTGTTTATGTAATTGAAAAACAGCATGTAATAAAGCAGATGGATAATAGTCACTACATAATATATCTGCACAATCATTTTCAATCGCTTCTACAGCTGACAAATTACCTGAGTGTGACTTTCCTAATAACACATTCGGTGCCCCAACCACTGTGTGTAATCCTAATCGTTTTGCTTCTTTCGCAACGTCTAAAGTAATTGGAAATTCACTAATCGTCGTGCCAAACGATTGTACTAAATGCAATTTTTCCATATGATCATCGTCATGTGATGCAACAGCAATATTTTTTTCCAATGCGCATGATGTTATATGTTTGATTTGTTCAGGTGTAATGATTTCCGCACGTTGTTTTTCTGCGATCATCGTTTGTATTTCATTATTTGAGACCGAGCGATACCCTTGAATCGTGTCATAGTAATATTGTAAATTTCGGTATTGTCCTTGCCCTGGTGTATGGTCCATGAATGAAATAAGATGTACTTTATTTTGTTCAATATTTTCCAGCAACAACTCTACACCTTCTGTATTATCGATTTCAAAACGCGCATGTAATCGATGACGAATTAAATGTAAATCATCACTCGTTTCATGAATTAAATTAATTAATCGTTGTACATTTTCTTTCGTTCGCATCATATTTTTGGAGATAATATCTGTTTTATAAAGCGATAAAGAATGGAACATCGTCGTAATGCCATTGTTAATTAAAATTTTCTCCGTTTCTTTTAAACTAATATTCAAATCAATTAAACTTGTCGGTCTCGGTGCAGAAATAGTTTCAATATAATCTGAATGTATGTCGATAAACCCTGGTGTAATATAAGCACCATTTGCATCTATCTGCTCTGCATTCGGCCAATTCTTTACTTCTTCATTCGGTACAATTGCGCGAATATATTTTCCATCAATGACGAGTGCATGATTTTCTAAAATTTCTTCCTCTGTAACGATTAAACCGTTATGGATGACATACATAGGAAAAACCTCCTCCAAAGTTAAATTAAGGAATATACTAATTGTTGCGTATACGCATGTTGTGGATCTTCTAAAATTTGATCTGTTAAACCTTCTTCAATCACTTTTCCATCAAGCATGACGAGTGTCCGGTCCGCCAACATGCGAATAACTGCTAAATCGTGTGAAACTACAATCATACTAACACCGAATTCCACTTGAATATCCTTCATTAAATCAAGTACATTTGCTTGGACAGAAAGATCAAGCCCTGTCGTAATTTCATCTAAAAATAAGATCGGTGGATGATTGGATAATGCTTTTGCAATTTGAACACGTTGCTGCATCCCACCTGAAAATTGCTTCGGAGCATCTTTCGCTCGAAAAGATGGGATATTTACCTTTTGTAATAGCTCATTGCCTTTTGCTTCCATCTCTTTTACATTGCGGTTCCCAGCTGCAATCATTTTTTCGGCAACATTACTAATTGCTGAATAATCCATTTTCAATCCATACATTGGATTTTGATATACCATGCCAAACTTATGATTTCGGATAAACCGTTTCTTTCTTGCGGAAGCTAATAATAAATTTTCATCCCTTCCTTCAGGATGATGTAAAATCATTTCACCAGTTGTTGCTTCTTGATCAAAATATAGACATTGCATTAACGTTGATTTCCCACTACCACTTTCACCGACGATACCTAAGATTTCTCCTTCAAACAGATCAAAAGAAATATCCCTACACGCATGAACGGTTCGACAAGATGCACAGTAATTTTTAATCAAAGCCTCTTTTTCTGAAGTTCGACATTTCGGGCAAGTTGGTCCGTATATTTTCGACAGATTTCTTACTTGCAGTAACGGTTCTTCAAACATGTTTCAACACCTTCTTTTTCTCAGCGATCGTGTCGATTTGCTCCTGCTCATTCAATAAGCTAATACAATAACTCGTATCATTACATTGGTAATATGGCTTTTTCGTTTCTTCTTCTATTAATTCATCTAAAAACGTATTTGTACTGCCACAAAGATGACAACTTTTACCGGAAAAATCTTCCACACGAAACGTATAATCATCAAATGCCAATGATTCCACTTCTGTATATGGAGGCACCGCATAAATTTTCTTTTCCCGTCCTGCACCAAGTAAAATTAATGCTTCAGATTGATTCATTTTTTCATTATCAAAACGTGGAATCGGACTTGGTGCCATCACATACCGGCCATTTACTAATACTGGGTGGTCGGCATCTGTCGTCATACTGCCATGCATCATAATTTGTTCAAATAATTTTAACCATGCACCACTATATTCTTCTTCCGCATGCAATGCCTTTGTTTTCCGTTCACTTTTTTCAATATCTCGTAATGGTTCTGGTTTAGGTACTTGTAAAACGATAATTTGCTCTTTCGTTAATGGCGTTTCTGGAATTCGGTGCCTTGATTGAATGAGCGTTGCTTCACTCGTTTCTTCTGTACAACTTACATTTGTCGTTTTTTGCACGAATTTTTTAATACTAACGGCATTCACCGATTCATCCGCACCTTGGTCAATTACTTTTAAAACATCCCCCTTACCAATGAGCGATAATGTTAATTGCAGCCCGCCTGTTCCCCATCCACGACCAATCGGAACTTCTCTTGATGCAAATGGCACTTGATATCCCGGAATGGCGACAGCCTTTAAGGTCGCTCGACGAATTTCCTTTTTTGCTCCTTCATCAAAATACGCAAAGTTTTCCTCATGCATCATTTGTAGAACGCTCCTTTTTTACATTTCTTACTGCATCTAATTTCGATTGAAATGTCACATAATGTGGTAATTTTAAATGCGAAATAAATCCTGTTGATTCCACTGCATCAATGTGAAGCAAAACAAACTCCTCATCATGTGTTGGAAATGGTCTGTCCGGATGTTCTAAACATTGATCCAATATACTCATTGCGATCGTTTTCGTCTCATTTCTCCCAAAACAAGCACCATATCCAATTTCAAACTCCAAATCTTCTTCCCCATCTTCACCCTCTATCGAAATCGGCACGAATGACTCGACTTCTGTGATTGGAATTTCTCCAATATAATGAGCATCTTCATCTGATTCGCCTTGTTTCGTTTGGATATGAATCGGCACTTGACCATATCGCAACTCTCCAACTGTTGGATGAACTGCCCCATAGCCACGCAATGAGGCATACCCTAGCGCGGTTACCGCACTCGTCATACCGCGTGTCAACATTTGTAATCGAGCACTTCGATCAATTGGAAATGTAACCGTTTCTTTTGTTATATCGTGCGGATCTTCATTATTTTTTTCATACTTTGGAAATAATCCTTCCGCTCGTAATGTTTCAACTACTTTCGGAAAATGAACGATTTCATCTATTTCTTCCGCTTTTTCAATGCTTGCTGCAAATTGTGCTATTTTTTCTCGATTCGTTTCGATCGAATCATTTGCTAACGAAAAATCGATTAATCGATGTGCATAATCAGGTGTCGCTCCAAGTACTTGCCCTCCAATAATATCTTTAAAACTAGCGGATATTCTTCGTTCGACAAACATATTTTCCGTTTCCACAATCATGCTCGTATAAAGTCTTGGCATAGTGGACCGATGTGCACGCAATAAAAATACAGCTTCTTCCATGCTACCTCCCGCTTGTTTAATCGCTAATGCAGCTAAATATCGATTGTATAAACTACTCTCTGACATTACTTGATCTACGAGAGGTTGCATCGTTGCCATAATCGTTTCGACTTCCATCATATGTTCGGAACTTAACTTCTCTACTTGTAGTTGGTGTAAAGAAGCTTCAATCGCTTCTGTTCCGCCTTTCACAGCAACATATGCCATTAATGTGTCACCTTCCTTCCTACATGACTTGTTCTTGGAAGGGAAAATATGCTTCCATCTTCTTGAACAAAAATCATATCAAAGCCAAGTGGGAATTCTTGTAAACGTGCTTCACGAACGGCTAATACGTCTTCAGATACATGTAATTTCATCTTGTTTACCTCTTTTACCCCTGGACCTGTAATGGGTAAAGACGGAATTTCTTCATTCATGGATTGTTCGATAATAAAAGTTGTTGATAAGTGTGGATCTGTCAATGTACCGATAGAACAGTTTTCCATACAACGAACGAGCTGCTCCTCTGTCGTTCCTTTTGGACAAATAATAAAGTCAGCCTCTTCTATCGTTTCATGACGAGCTAAAGTATACGTGGATATAAGGTCAATCATTTGCTGATTTTCTGTAGGTATGTGAAAAGTGACACTGCTATCTAACAATGTATATAACACGGCTTTCGTCCCTTCCAAACAGGGGACATATGCCATCATATTGTTCGTTTCAAATGGCAATATAAAATGCTCCCCAGGACGTGCCATCGATTGCAATATTTTTCGATACGCTTTTTGTGTACCATGTACATCATTTAGTTTCATTATTGCTTCCTCCATCGTTCTCTATATTAAACTTCCATCGTCTCAAAGTTTACCTTTGTTTTTAATAAAGCTGTTTGTTTCTTGAGCATTTCTGTTTCGATATTTTGTTTTTCTTTTTGTAATGTCTGTTTAATAGATGAGACTTCGGTTACTTCCGCTTCAAATGCTGCATCAATCATTGCCAAATATTTCGCGAACTCCATTTCTGTTCCAATAACGACCCCAACACCGATATTGTTTTCTAACATTACTTTGCATTCTGTAACGAGTACTTCGCCTAGATAAAACAAACTATTTTGTGCAGATTCTCGCATTTTTAACATCGTCAATCCATACTGTGGTTCGACTAATGTAGTAAAGGAATATTTCGCTTCTAATGTTTCAGCAATACGTTTCGCTACATTTCGATCTGATTTAATTAAAATTTCCGTTCGCTCTTTTCGCTTCAATGCAACAACCTCCTTTATGATTAATCATACAAATGAAATATGGATTTAAAGTAAAAATAGAATGAAGTAATTGTAAAAAGGATATGTAATAAATATAAAGTGACAACGAAGCAATCGTATCGAAAAACTCCTTTATACATCCATCCTACCAACCTATACTTCGCCTAAAATGTTTCGATGATGATAGAGGAGATTCCATTTTTCGCGTATTTTGGGCGGTGGGGTAGCCTTGCGTCCTTGAGTTTGCAATTTTCACGATTTCGAGGACGGTAGAGCGACCCAGCGTCCTTGAGATTTGGATTTTTTCGATTTCAAGGACGGTAGAACGACCCAGCGTCCCTGAGATTGGGATTTTCGCGATTTCAAGGACGGTAAAATCAGCCTTCCTCCAGAAAAATTGAATAGGCTCATATAATATAAATTTGATACAGGTCCTAAAAAATTGAAATACTAAATATATCTTTTGAAATTTGCTATACTAGAAAAGATGATTTTATGAAAGTTCGGAGGGCAATGATGGCTAAATTATTTTTTCATTATTCAACGATGGCAGCGGGTAAAAGTATGGAGATTATAAAAGTTTCTTATAATTATGAGGTGCAAGGCAAAGGGGTTGTAACATTAACTTCCCATTTAGATGATCGTTTTGAAACCGGGAAAATTTGGAGTCGAACAGGCTTTGAACGGACAGCTTATACTTTCAATGATACAACAAATATTAAGGATTTCATTCTGAACTTAGATGAAAAGCCACACTCTTTACTTATTGATGAGGCACAATTTTTAAAGAAGGAACAAGTGTTACAATTAACAGAATTAGTTGATGATCACGATGTAACAGTCATGTGCTACGGTTTAAAAAATGATTCGTTCAATAATCTATTTGAAGGATCAAAAAATTTATTAATATATGCGGATAATATAAAAGAATTAAAAACGGAATGTTGGTTCTGTCATAAAAAGGCGACGATGAACTTACGATTTGACCATGAAGGATTTCCCGTGTATGAAGGAGCTCAAATCGAAATCGGGGGAAATGAAAAGTTTTTACCTGTTTGTCGTAAATGTCATAAATCGGTTAAACATATTAACCAAAATGGAACCTTTACAGAATCATAAAATAGTCCGTCTTCATTCTTAAAAAATGATCCTGTGTCCCATAAAGGGGATACAGGACCATTTTTTGTTTCTTCTTTTGTAATTACTAAATTTGTGGATGAAAACTTGTTTTTAGGTATCATCATTTCAAAATCTACAAGCAATACTAATTGGTTAATCGCATGTTATTTCAACATAAAGAACACCTCTAAAATGATATGCTCCCCTTCAAGTAGACAGATTAAAAATAAAAACAGTATAATTCTACGGATAGACCTGATAAATTCATTGTGTTGTAACAAAATCCAGTAACACATTTCATTAACAGCATTCCTTATTTTGCTTCATTCAGTTTTGTCCAAGACTTGTTTCATTTTGTAGTGAAATGATGTTGCACTACTAACTAATTTTACTTTTTAATAGAGAAAACCATCTTTCATCACATAAGAGCACGTACTTATTTAATCTTAATATCTTCATAAGATAGATATCTTTTTGTCAACCACATGACACCTATATAAAACAATGCTGCACATAAAACGCCAACCATCCACGCAATATCTAATCCATTCATTTTTAATGAAATAATTCCTTGATATAATTCTGTATTGACAAAAGGGATTTGCAACATGATTACTATAAAATAAACGAATACACCTTTTCGATTTATTTTTCCGAACTTACTATGTTTCGTTAAATATTGCTCACTCATAAAATTATTTCTTTTCAATAAATAAAAATCTACGAGGTTTATGACACTCCACGGTATAATAAAAAACAAGACAAACTCAAGATATATTTGAAAATAAACCATAAAATTAGTTGCACCAAATGTCGAGGAAATTGCTAGTGTTATTCCTATTACAGAATACACGATAACACGTAAGCGACCAGATGTTTTAAAATCCCAAAACATTGAAGCAATAGACAATACAATAATGCCAGCCCCATAAATGTTTAAGGAATTAATAACTAATACACCTAAAGATAATAATATAACGATGACATACCCAATCATGCCCATTTCTTTAATCGCACCCATAATATTCCCATTTAAAGCGGTTGTTGCAATCGCGGCACCTAATAACATTAACCATGTTGAACTAAGAAAACTTCCCAAATACGTGTAGAAAAATGTTTTTTTTACATCTTTCGGATGCATAAACCTAGAATGGTCCGAGACATAAGGATTGTAAGTAACTTGCCACGTAATGCAAATGGAAACAGATGCGATAAAACCACCTATGTGAAAAGACCCTTCATGCAACATATCGATATCGATATATATAAATAATAAACCGGTTAAAACGATAAAAAGAGCTACATAAAAGAAAGTATAGATACGCATAGATTTTTGAATTAAATGTTGGCCATAAATGGCTAATATCACCATGGGAATTAAACTAAGAACAATGATAATATTTACATTAAAACCTAAAGTTTCTTTGATTCCTTGACCTACTAAGATTGTGTTCATGGATCCATATCCAAAATACATAGTTAATACAATGACCATTGGAATGATCACCCCAAAATAACCAAACTGTGCTCTACTTTGAATTAATTGAGGTAAACCTAATTTTGGTCCTTGAGCAGAGTGCAATGCCATAAAAGTCGCTCCTATGAAGTGACCTAAAATAATAGCAAGAGCCGCCCACCAAAAATTTAAACCAAGGATAATAGTTAACGCACCTGTAACAACTGTAGTCGAAACAGTACTTGCTGCAAACCATGTAAAAAACAATTCCTTTGGATCACCTTTTCTATCTTTTTCTGGAATAAACTCATAACTAACCTGTTCAATTTCCCTGGTATTCTTAGCCATCATATTTTGCCCCCTTTAGTCAATCTCCTTTAAAGTTGTCCAATATTTTTGTTGAACATTTATAATATTATTAATCGCATCTTTTTGATTTCCATACAACTTATCTGGGTATCCTTGTGAACCTTCTGCAAATGGATCTACAACATCAGTTTGGATCCCTGATAATGTTTCTATAATTCTTAGCGTACAAAATGGCACATAACCGTTGCTATACCCACCTTCATGACAAAATACAATTTTTCCATCACATAATTCCTCTGCTAATCCCATCATAATTTCTGCTATTTTACCAAAGCCATCTGCAGTCATCATCATTCTGCCTAACGGATCAAACATGCCAGGATCTTGTCCGGCAGAAATTAATATCAATTCTGGTTCAAATTCTTTTGCAATTGGCACAATAATTTCTTTGAACGCATGGATATACCCTTGATCACCTGTTCCTGGGGGTAAAGGGATGTTCACATTATATCCTTCTCCATCCTCCGCACCAACATCTTCTTTATAACCAGTATTATTAGGAAAACTTAAATCTTGATGAATGGAGATAAATACAACATCTGGATCATGATAAAACGCCTGCTCTGTCCCATTGCCATGATGCACATCCCAATCTAATACTAAAATTTTCTTCAATCCATATGTCTTCTGTGCATGTCTTGCTGCAATAACAACATTATTAAATATGCAAAATCCAATACCAAAATCTCTTTCTGCATGGTACCCAGGTGGTCTTGTGAGAGCGTATACATTTTTAACATTGCCCTTCATCACTGCATCTACCGCAGTGATTGCACCCCCAACAGATAATCGAGCTATATCATATGAGCCTCTTCCTACAATTGCATGATCCCCTGCATCGCCGCCATTGTTCTCACTTAAATGTTTTACTTTGTCGATATATTCGCTTGCATGAAAATATTCAATTTCCTCTCTACTTGCCATACGTGGTTCAATTTGATCTAACTCTTTCATTAAACCACATCTATGTAGTAAATTATTAATTCTTCTTTTAGTTAAAGGATCTTCCACAAATACATCTTTTTCTAAGTATCCTCCAGATGTTAAATATATAGTCCCACTTCCATTATCGTGCCAAAAATAACTTTCATCATAAATATAACCTGTACCCATATGATCCCTCCATTTTGTTGAATGAACGTCATTCATTATACTGAAAAAAGAAAAAGCTTTTTTACTAACAATGAATGAATATCATTCATTTTATAGTTATAAAAAATGAAAGCACTATTCCAAAAAATTGTAGCGCTTTCATTACATATTTATCGTAAAGTAGATTCACAATTCTGTCAACATTTTTTTTACATTGTACATAATAATTTTTTCTATCTATCGTGTCGGCTGAATCGTATATGTTTGTCCTGTTTGTGTTAATGTCCAATTTTTAGATAAAAATGTTTCTACCTTTTTTGCTTCTTCTGTCGTTAATGATAGTCCTTCTACTGTAAAACCATTCAATGTGTAATCAAGATCTGCTTCCTTTTCCACTTGTAACAATAATAAACGTTGTAAACCTGGAAACGTTAAAAACTTTACTCGATACCCATCGTGTAAAATATCTTCTAACTTGCCTTCTAACTCATATAATAAAGTGAAATCAGAATCAGACTTTGCCACGCGCTGCATCTGATCCGCTTCTTTCTGTCGAACATAGGAAATAATTTCTGCATGAGATGCACCACTACTTTTTAACGCTTCTATTAAGTACGCTTCCATTAATGTAATTTCATGAATCATTGTCTCCACTCCTTTATCTATTTAAATTTTAGCATAAAAAAAGCGACAGAACGAACACATCGCTCCTCGCTAACTTATACCTCTATTATATTATTGTTTTTCTACTTCTGCAGGCTCATATCCCTTTAGATCAACCTTCATTGATTTAATCACTTGGTCTTCTACCGGTTTATCTCCCGCGTCTCTCTCTACACTCACAATTTCATCGACGACATCCATCCCTTCGACCACTTCACCAAATGCTGCATACTCGCCATCTAAATGTTCTGCATCATCTGTCATAATGAAAAATTGTGAACCAGCCGAGTTCGGGTCTTCCGATCTTGCCATCGATAATACCCCACGAGTATGTGCTAGATTATTTTCAAATCCATTATTTTCAAATTCTCCTGGTATGTAGTATCCTGGACCACCCATTCCATTCCCTTCAGGGTCTCCACCTTGAACCATGAATCCTGGAATAACACGGTGAAAAATTAACCCATCATAAAATCCATCTTCTACTAAAGAAATAAAGTTATTTACCGTATTCGGTGCAATGGATGGATATAATTCTATCTTTACTTCTCCACCATTTTCCATCGTCATCGTAACAACAGGTTTAATACTATCATCGACTTTTGCAACTTCCTTTTCTTCATTGTTTCCTATTTCTTGCTGCTGTTCTGTTTCTTTCTTTTCAACTTCTTCATTAGCATCGTTTTGACAAGCTGCTAAAATGAGCATACTTATTACAACGAGCAAACTCATCAACCATTTTTTTCGCACAATCCTACCTCCTGACATGTCGCCTATCCATTTTATATTGTATCATCTTTTTTGCGAAAAAGTCGTGATAAACATAAGATACATACTATCCCTACCAATGCTCCACAACTATCTATTAATACATCTCTAAATTCTCCACTTCGACCAGGGATAAATAATTGGTGTATTTCATCTGATACGGCATACAGAAAAGAAAGGAAAAGCGCATAGAGCCATCTAATCTTCTTTCCTCTTAATGCCCAATAAAATAACATCCCTAAAATAAAATACGCAAAAAAGTGAGCACTTTTTCGAATCATCATATGAAAAATGCTCACATCTATGTCAAACGGTACAATATTTCCGATAACGGATAATATGACGATAACTATATTTGAACTAAGTTCACTAGATTCACTTCCCGGTTGATGGGACAAGTAAAAAATACATCCCATCCATCCTAATGGAAGTAACCAACGAAAAATATGTTTATTCTTCATCTAATATTTCCACTTCTTTTTTTATTTTTGGGTCTATTTTCACCCAACCATTTTCAAATGCTTTTACAACTGCAGCCGTGCGATCATGTACATTACACTTCTTTAAAATACTACGTATATGACTACTTACGGTAAAATTCGTTACCTCAAGCTCTCTAGCTATCATTTTATTATTATAACCTTTTGCTAGCAAGTTTAATACATCTAATTCACGCCTAGTAAAATGATGTGCTATCATTTTTTTCTCTCTCGTTTCTATTTTTGGCATGACACGTACATACTCTTTCAAAATAGGACCTGTAACATGCGGATGAAACCAATATAACCCATTTGAAACAGAACGAATTGCTTCAATAAATCCTTCATAACTCATGTCTTTTAATGAATAACCTATTGCTCCGACATCTAACGCGTCAGACAAATAGTTCTCGGACCGATCAGAAATAATCATCCCTTTTAGATGAGGTAACTGAAGGATTTTATTAAATTCTCGCTTATATTGCTGTAAAAACTGACCACTGATCAATACAATTTTCTCAGAAGGTTGTTCCAATAATGGGAAGAAAACCGTTTTATCATCTGTTACCTTTTCAACATGAATTGTATGCTTCATATCTAATAGGTAGCGAAACCCTTCCCAAAAAAGAGAATCCTGATCAATGATGATTAATTTAATTTCTTTGTTGTTCATACATACCTACTCCCGTTTCATTTAACTTTATCCTATTCTATTTATCGGCATATTTTCGCTATATTAAAGGTTTTTTTCACTAACTTTTATAATATCATGATACACTATACATATTATTATAATTTTCAGTATATATTGGTGGAAAACTTGGCAAAACTAAAGAAAAGGAGTTAACCATATGATGTTATTTACCATTTCTATGTCCATAGCGATTATATTTTTCATTGTCATATTAATAATAAAATTAAATGAAAAGCGTTATACACTGCAAAAATCCGAAGCATTAGAACGCTTTATCAACTATAAAGATATACATGTAACGAACTTATATAGTGGCCCTCATTTTGATATCATTCATGATGAAGAGCAAAAAATGATTTGGTACACTGTTTTCCAAAGAAAAAAGCTACAATATAAAGAACTACCATATCATACTATTTATCAAGTTGTTTGGAATATTGATGGCACACCCATCAGAACGGTAACAAGGAACATCCCATCAAAAGAAGCTTTACTAACGAAGGAAAAAAATATAGCAGGGAAAACGGAACATAAAGAAGTCAATGCACAATATCGTGTAAAAGAAGCAACTTTAACGATTACCCTTGATGAAACGACTACCCAAACCATTGAATTACCGTTATTCTCTAGCACGCTACCAAAAAGTTTCGGCGAAGTAGAACAATCTGACATCGCAATTTGGTATCATCTATTCGTTTCCATTATACAGGAAGAGGAGACAAATAACGCCTCCTCTAAGTAAGTTTTCCTCTAGCATCCACTGGCCATGTACCAATAAGAGTGCCATCCCGATGCAATGTATACGTATCAAATAAATTCGCAACGACACATGAATGATTGGGAATAATCGTCCATACATCATTCAATGAAATATCCATTTCTTTAGGTAACGGTACAACAGCATGTTCTTCCGATAACCGTTCTATTACAAGGGATGGATATTCTTTTATATACCCATGTCCTTGGATGCTATCATTCCCATGTGCTCCCCTATCTAAAGCAAGTGTCTTACTCCCAGCATCTAAAACTACTCTATCCTTTTTCACGGAGACAACACTCGTCTTTACTGTTAACGCACATTGTTCCTTTGTCGCCACTCCTAAACCTACTTGGACCATATCTAAAAAGACAGCATTCCCCGGACGTATTTCCGTAATCCCTTCTACTGCTCCAGCAATTCGATATGTCGGTGTCGAACCAATACTTCGGTGACGAATCGTGATGCCTACCTCTTCGCATAATCGCACACTTTCAAGCACTGTTTCAGCTTCCTTTCGACCAATTTCCTCTACCTCTTCCACTGATCCAGCTCCATACGCTTGCCCAGCATGTGTAAAAATACCATCCAAATATAAACTACCCGATTCTTTTATCGATTTCGCTAAGGTCACAACTTCTTCATTCGGCTCCACCCCAACACGATTTAACCCACTATTCACTTTTATCCAAACATGTAGAGGATCTTCTTTTGAAAACTGGGTAGCAAGTAAATTTGCTTGTTCTACAGAATCAACTGCAACGATAATATGTGCCTTTGTTCGTAATTGTTTGATACGGTCTATTTTCGTTTCATTCGCAATTGGATAAGCAATTAAAATATTATCTATTCCACCTTCTGCCATCACTTCTGCTTCACCAACTTTAGCGACGGTGATACCAATTGCGCCGTACCTTATCTGTAATTTAGCTATCTCAACACTTTTATGTGTTTTAATATGTGGACGATATTGGACACCATTTTCCTTTGAAAAACGGATAATACTTTCGATATTTCGCTCTAACTGTGCTACATTTAATAAAAGTGCCGGTGTTTCTATATTCATTTTCATTCTCCTCCATTCATTCTTTTATCATAATATTTTCGTCTAAAAAAATCATCTTCCTTTTACGCAATGTTGCAAAAGGAAAAAAATTTAATAATCCCAGGAAAAAATAAACATTATTTGACATTTTTCTGTAAAATATACTTTTTCTCTATTTTTATCCCATTAAATCCCATATTTAGTATTATTTCCATTATAAACAGAACTTTAGAATGGTTTTTTAGTCCTATATATTAAGATTTCGTTACAAAAACTAGTGCCAAATGAATTATTGATTATAAAGTGCTATAATTAAATTACTATTTATTTTCCGGGGTATTTCCAGTTAATTTCCTTTAATTGGATAACCTCGACGTAATTTTTATACACAATGTTATCATTATATAAGGAGGATTTTTCATGGCAAAAAAAGGTATTTTTATGTCTGTAACGGCAACAGCAGTAATTGCATCTGCATTTGTCGGGGCAGAAAGTGCAGATGCTGCTTCACACAAAGTAAAAAGTGGCGATAATTTATGGACCCTTGCTAAAAAGTATGAAACTTCCGTTGCAAAATTAAAGAAGTTAAATAATTTATCAAGCGATATGATTTATGTAAATGATGTGTTAGAAGTTGGTGATAAAGGTAAGGGGAACAGCGCGTCAACAAACTCTTCTACGAAATCATCTTCTAATAAGTCATCCACTTCTGCAAGCGGTGGTAGTACATACACTGTTAAAAGCGGTGACACACTGAGCCATATTGCAGTAGCAAACGGAATAACTGTAAATAATTTAATGAGTTGGAACAATTTAAGCTCTACAACTATTTATCCGGGTGATAAATTAAGCGTGAAAAAAGGAGCTTCAAGCTCTAGTAGTTCGAACAACTCTACGGCTAGTTCAAATTCTAGCAACCATAACGGTACTTCATCAGCAAATACATACACAGTTAAAAGCGGCGATACTTTAGGAGCTATCGCTTCTAAATATGGTGTGTCTGTTAGCAAGTTACAAAGCTGGAACAATATTAGCGGACATATGATTTATCCTGGTGACACATTAGCAGTGAAAAAAGGCGCTTCTTCTAGCTCTAGTAATGCTAATAGCTCTAGTAACTCTAGTAGTTCATCTAATTCAAGCTCTAATAATTCAAGCTCTAGTAATAAAAGTAGTTCTTCAGCAAGCACATACACAGTTAAAAGCGGCGACACGTTAGGAGCTATCGCTTCTAAATATGGTGTGTCTGTTAGCAAGTTACAAAGTTGGAACAATATTAGCGGACATATGATTTATCCTGGTGACACATTAGCAGTGAAAAAAGGCGCTTCTTCAAGCTCTAGTAATGCTAATAGCTCTAGCAACTCTAGTAGCACTAGCAACTCTAGTAGTTCATCTAATTCAAGTTCTAATAATTCAAGCTCTAGTAATACAAGTAGTTCTTCAGCAAGCACATATACGGTGAAAAGTGGTGACACGTTAGGAGCTATCGCTTCTAAACATGGTGTGTCTATTAGTAATTTACAAAGCTGGAACGACATTAGCGGACATATGATTTATCCTGGTGACACATTAGCAGTGAAAAAAGGCGCTTCTTCTAGCTCTAATAATGCTAATAGTTCTAGCAACTCTAGTAGTTCTAGTAACTCTAGTAGCTCTAGTAACTCTAGTAACTCTAATAGTTCATCTAATTCAAGCTCTACTAATACAAGTAGTTCTTCAGCAAGCACATATACGGTGAAAAGTGGTGACACTTTAGGATCTATCGCTAATAAGCATGATGTGTTAGTGAAAGATTTAATGGCATGGAACAGTTTAGGTTCATCTATTATTTACCCAGGGGACAAGCTAGCAATAAAAGAAGGTGCAAAAGTATCTACGAGTAATAATAATACTAGTTCAAATAATAATTCTAGTTCAAATAAAAACTCTAACAGTTCTAATAATTCAACTGGTACATCCAACACTGCAGCACAAAGTGGCGACCTAATTACAAAAGCGAAATCTGTAATGGGAACACCTTATGTATGGGGTGGTGCATCACCAAGTGGATTTGACTGTAGTGGATTTATTTCATGGGCTTATGGTATAGAACGTACAAGTGTTGCAGGTTACGATAGTCGTTCCTATGAAATTAGCAATCCACAAGTGGGAGATTTAGTTTTCTTTAAAGGAACATATGGTGGTCCAAGCCATATGTCACATATGGGAATTTATCTTGGCGGTGGAGACTTTATCCATGCTGGATCTTCTGGCGGAGTACAGATCTCTAATGTTAGCAATTCATACTGGAGCCAATATTTCGATAGTTATAAGCGTTTCTACTAATTTTGAAATGAAAACGCCCATGTTCATCCAACATGGGCGTTTATTATTGTGTTTAAACATCTCATTCTTCTTCAAACAATTCATCTATAAATAAAAATTCATCTTCCGTTAAAAATAATTCATTCGCACGTAAGTTCTCCACTACTTGTTCACTTCTTTTAGCACCAGGTATGACGACATCAATTTCATCACAGTGTAAGTACCACGAAAGTACAATTTGAGCAATATCAACATCTTTTTTCTCAGCCATACTACGAAGCTTTTCTACCTTTTCTACATTTTTTAAAAAGGCATCCCCTTTAAATTCAGGTTTCGTTAAGCGTAAGTCCCCTTCTTCAAATGTTGTATCTTTCGTATATTTTCCTGCAAGTAGTCCAGAAGCAAACGGAAAATATGGAATAAATGATATATCATGATCATATGTGTAAGGTAAAATATCTTCTTCTACGTCTCTATTGAATAAATTATAATGTCCTTGCATGACATTTACATAACCATCTTTATTCGCTTCTTGCAATTGGTCTAGCGAAAAGTTCGATACACCAATTGCACGGATGATTCCTTTTTCTTTTAAACGTTGTAATGCTCCTACTGCCTCATATTTTGGTGTATCTTCATCTGGAAAGTGAATATAAAATAAATCAATATAATCTGTTTGTAACCTTTTAAGCGCATCTTCTACAGCACGCTCTAAAAATTGTGGGTGATTATTCATTACCGTCTCATCACGAATCATTTCATGTGCTGCCTTTGTCGCCAACACAATTTCACTTCTTTTCCCTGTTTCCGCTAATACTTCACCAATGATTTCTTCCGATCGTTTCGGTCCATAAATAAATGCTGTATCCCAAAAATCAACCTCCTGATTGATTGCCGTTTTTAATAAATCCCTTCCAGCATCATCGGTGATATTCGGGTAAAACATTTGACCTCCAACCGCATTCGTCCCTAACCCAATCGGATTAACTTTTAAGTCTGTGCTACGAATCGTTACTTTTTCCATTCATTCCACTCCTTACCAGTTTGGCATTAATTGTTTCGTTTTTAATATTGCTTCACGTAATGGTTCAATCGCAATCTGCCCTGGAGCTGATTGCTCTATTCCTACTGCAAAAGTTAAAACAGAACCATATACCCAACCATTGATTCTCGAAAGTGCCCCTAGTTCCCCCATTGACATTGTAATAATCGGCTGTTCAAACATATCATCCAATATACGTGTCACTTCTAATAAACGAAATACATCTTCTTTTTCTTCAGGCATCACAGCTAACTTGATTATATCCGCATGAAACTTTGCAGCATTTTTTGCCCTTTCTATTAACTCTTCCTCGGATGGTGTATGTTCAAAATGATGAAACGACAACACAATTTGTTTATCATGCTTTTTCGCCGCCTCCACCACTTGTTCAACATCTTTTCTATCATTCGACGTTTCATAATCTATAAGATCTACATTCGTCTCTTTACATATATTACAAAGGAGCGAAACTTTTTCGGTTTCTGTTAATGGAATAGTTTCACCACCTTCATGAATCGAACGAATCGTAAACAATAATGGAATCATTGTTTTTTCTTTTATTGTTTTAATTATAGAAAAAACGTCTTCTTCGTTATGTAAATGCTCAAAAAAGTCTGCACGCCATTCGATCATATCCGGTTCTTTTTCTAGTATACTATCTAATTGTTCCAATAATTGTGTCGTTGTTTTTCCCGTTAATGGTGTACATATGTAAGGGAGTTTCGCCCGATCAAAAAATCGTACCACGTTTTAACACTCCAATTCATTTTATTTATTAGTATAGCATTTTATCGAAAAGAGAAAAAGAAAGAGAAGGATAAACACATATCCTTCCCTTTCTCTCTGTCATTTCATTTTTTCCGGAAGAAGTCGAATCGATTCATTTAGTACGTCTAACTTCCCTTCAATCCGATGCAATAAATAAAACGTAATTGCAATCGGATAGCTTATTTCCGTTATAAACGCCATCCAATCCTCCATCATCTTCCCTCCTTTTTTATAAAAAAAGATAGAGGTATCACTGTGATCCACCTCTATCTTTTTCTGGCTTATTCTAGACCAATATCAATATCTGTTACTGTTCGTTCTACAATTCTAGCACCTTTTTTCGCAACGATTGGACCATCTTTAGACGCAAATGCATCTTGTGCAATCATCTCGTCCATTACCGCCGCAACTTGTTCAGCATCTTGTGGATCAACCGGGTTGTCTAGTGTATAAGTAACCGTTTTTCCTCCAGCATCTACAAACTGTAATTCTAAACGCTTCATCTTCATCCCTCCTTCACTTATTTACTTTGAATACATTAATGAATTGCTACAACATCTGCTCGTTCAACTGCATCAAGTGGTAATGTTTGCAAGGTAGCCATCGCTTCAGATACTGCTAACAATGCATCTGATGTGGCAAAAGCGTTGATGTTATTAAATGACTTTCTTACATAAATATTTTTGTCACTTGCTTCATCATACCCTTCAAAAAACGTTAAACGAAGCTGCGTACTCACAATTTGTTCCATTGCCATCGTCCTCCACCTCCCTTCACTTCTATAATCGAACGAAGAGAAGAAAAGGTGGGGAATAATTTATTTTTAATATAAAAATACTCCCTCTAAAGTAGTTTTGTTTTGTAGTGTCTACTTTAGAGGGAGCTTATCAGAACTATTTAGTGGATAGTTTTGTATGAACTATATTTTCTACTTTGACTTTTTGCCTGAGTATATTCTAAATCCTACTTGAATATGTTTATTTTCATTAACGTCCAAAACTTTCATTTCAACATTTTCTACTTTTGATCTTTTTGATCCTTTTTTACACTTTTTATAAAATTGCTTTAATTTCTCAAGATCCGTTCCATAAACAAATACGGACATTTTATCATCGGCCATCTTTTTCACATATCCATGATGCCCATCTATTAAAGCTTGTCTTCTTATCCATTTCATATATCCAACTTTATTTAGTTCCCCTATCACATCAAAACGAACTCCCACTAATTTTCCCATAGGAGCTGGATAAGTTTCAATAAAATTTGCGGATAGTGATTTTAATGGTACTAATAAACTTTTGTAATCAAAGAAAAACTTACTTTTTTCATTTTGAACTGAATTCGGAAAGTAATAATCGATTATTGCTGCTGGAACATCGTGAAGTTTACCGGCTAACGGAAATGCATGAAAAGCAATTTCTGCTGTGGCATTCACCTCTAAAATAATCCCTTTTGTAGGATCTTCTGAATCAATAATAATATCAACTCCGGCATGAGGTATATTAGGTAATGCTTTTAACCCGTCTACCGCCAATTGCTTAATTTCATCTGATATTTCACTCGTACAATCAATCGGATCCCCACCAGCCGATAAATTACTCAGTTCTCTTAAAATTATTTGTTCGTTACATTTAGGGACATAATTCAGATCAACTGATTGCTTCTTTAACAGTTGTTCAATTTCATAATCAACTTTAATCGGCTTTGATGCTAAGTAAGGATTCTTTTTCCTTTCAATATTTTTTAATCTAATTAATTCTTCTATCGTGTTCTTTCCATCACCGATTATATTTGCAGGTATACGATTAATTGCACTTACAACTTTATCACCTACAACATAAAATCTATACTCTTTTCCTTGATAATATTTTTCCAATAATATATTTTTATATCTTATATTTTCATGATAATGTTTGATGATTTCTGACAACTGTTGACTATTCTGTATATTTACAAAAACTCCTTTTCCCATACTCCCATTAACAGGTTTTATAACTACTGGATAGCCTATAGACTCTGCATATTCAATAATCTTCTCCTCTGAATTGATATCAAATTCTTCCCCTAATGGGATAGAAACATCTTTTTCTTTTAATTGTTTTTTTGTTTTATTTTTATCTCGAACTAATAAGACAGCCGAGTTTGCTACTTTATCACCACGAGAACGATAAAAATAATGTTTATTTTCCCCATCATCTAGCGAGAAAAAATTCCCAAGAATACTACCATTTGCTCTATTTAATTTACATTCAGCACTTTCTTCATGATACCATCTAAGATTCAATCCCCTCCTCCATCCTTCATAAGCAACAAGAAAACTACATAAATTAAATCCTTTAATTCCTTTTACTACACGTTCATTTAAATGTGGAAACCCTAATTTTTCTTCCATAATCTTCTTCCTACCTTATTCTAATTTTTAATATCCCTGTTGATTATACCATAATATTCCTTTCATACAATTTGAATATTAAAATAATTATACAGGTATATTAACTTATTTAAAAAACAAAAAAAGCGACACAAAATTGCATCGCTTTTTATATTATTCTATATTTTCTTCATATACTTCTTCTTGATATGTCTCATTCTCTTGATATTGTTCTTGTTCATTCGTTTCATTTTCAATTGCTTCTTCTTCAGCATCTTCTATTAATTCTAAATGAACTTTTAATGTATTAATTGTATTTTGTAATTCTTCATGATCTAACTGCCAGTAATAAATACCCTCCGGTTGATAATCATATCCTTCTAAAGATAGCTTTTCGATATCAATTTTAGAACCGTGCGTTGCATAAGAGAAAAAGCTCTTCATTTCTGTAAATGTCATATTCGTAGACATATTTTTTCCTACTGCTTCAATAACATCATCATATTTTAACACCGATGAAACTGATGCAACTTTACTTACCATTGCGTCGACAATTTCTAATTGTCTTTGTCCACGCATTACATCTGTATCTTGTTTACGAGTACGAGCCAAGGCTAAAGCTTCTTCCCCGTCTAATGTTTGTTCACCTGGCATTAAATGAATAGAGTCTCTTTTATCTTTAGAGTTTGATTCCTTAAATTCGTATGGTACCTCTACATCAATTCCACCAATTGCATCTACTACATCAACAAATGCGTTAAAATTAACCTTTACATAATAATCAACAGGAATATCTAATAAGTTCTCCACTGTATCAATTGTCGATCTCGTTCCACCGAATGCATGTGCGTGGTTAATTTTATCTTCGTATCCAACTTCTGGTATGTAAACATATGAGTCACGAGGAATACTTAATAGTTTTACACTTTTATCATCTTTATTTAATGATGCCAAAATTAATGCGTCTGTTCTCGTCGGTTCTCCTCGTTCACTTCGTTTTTCATTTTCATCAATTCCCATTAAGAGAACTGTTACGTTATCGAATTTCGGGTCAACATAATCATCTCGTAAATCCGATTTATCTCTTCCATCATCTTCGTAAGCTTCGTTCATTGTTGAACCAGCTTTTATATATAAATGAACTCCATACCCGCCAACTAATAAAACAACTAATAAAAAGGGAATTAAGCCAAACTTAACCCATCCTCTTAATTTTCGTTTCGGAGTTTTTATCCTTGTCTGATTCATTTCTTAGACTCCTTTAATTATACTTATGTTCATATTTAAACAAATTACTCTTTTATTATACTACTTTTTTTACAGAACTATCAAGGAAATATTATACTTTGTAATCTTCATTTAATATTGTATATATTTCTGAATATTAAATAAGCATTTTACATCAATTTTTGTACGATATCAATAAAATAACTATATTTCGACATCATATTTATAGGTATTTATATTTACAATTTCATTTTTAAATAATATACTATCATACAGATAAATTACAAGGAGATGTGTATATTGGGTGAATTTTACAAAATAAAACTAAACATATTTTTAGTTTTAATTTTATTTATTAGTTATTTGGTACCGCATGATGTATCGGCAAACCTATCTTTTGAAAGAAGTCTTACACATGATGAAAAGAAGGTTCATGATATGTCAAATTCCATTATGGATGAAGAACAAGTTACAGTTGAAAGTGAACAACAAAATGAATATATTTCCAATGAGTCAAAAAATGAACTTGATCCGATTTCCGAAGAGAAAGAAAATGAACATGATCAAATTTCCGATGAGACAGAAATCGAAGATGATCAAATTTCCAATGAGACAGAAAATGAACAACTGAATGACTACAATCCTCACGTAGAAAATAATGATGCTAATTCATCTAACTCTAATGAAAATGATATTACTCATCAGAATAAAGATGATATAAAAAATGAAAATCCTGAACAATCTAAAATAGTGGAAGAAGAAATTGCTGATGAAAATCCCTCGAATAAAAGTGTAAAGAAAGAAATAGTGCCTAAAGAGGTGAAGAAGAATACAGTCAAGAGTACAAAAGCTGCTACTCCTTCTATATTAGAAAAAGGTGTACGACATGATAGCGTGAAAACTTTGAAAGCAAACCTAAAAAAACTTGGCTTTGCAGTGCCTGGTAACGGAATCGATTTATATGGTACACAAACGGAAAAAAAGGTGAAAGAATTTCAAAAGTATTTTGGACTTTCCGTTACTGGAAAGGTCGATAAGAAAACGAACAATAAAATTAATACCATTTTAAAAACACCTTTACAACGTGGAAAATCACATAATGATACGAAAAAATTAAAAGCTGATTTAAAAGCTATTGGATATCCTGTTCCAGGTAATGGGACAACCTTTTATGGAAAAGATACGGAAGCTGTTGTTAAGAAATTCCAAAAGGAACAAAAGCTGGTCGTCAATGGGATCGCTGATGAGGTAACGTTAAAGAAAATTGCTTCTCTTAAAAATCCTTCCGTATTAGAAAATGGAGTACGTCATAACAATGTAAAGACATTAAAAGTGAATCTAAAAAAATTGGGCTTTACGGTGCCTGGAAATGGGACGAACTTTTACGGTTCACAAACCGAAAAAAAGGTGAAAGAATTTCAAAAGTATTTTGGGCTCTCGGTTACTGGAAAAGTCGATAAGAAAACGAATGATAAAATATTAAAAAATATCAACTCATCACTACAACGTGGGAAAAGTAACGCAGACGTTAAACAATTAAAGGTTGACCTTATAATAATAGGTTTTCCTGTTCCTGGAAAAGGAACTTCTCTGTTTGGAAAACAAACCGAAGCTACTATAAAACAGTTTCAAAAAAATCAAAAATTAATCGTGAATGGTATTGTAGACGATGTCACATCAAATAGAGTTGCACAACTTAAAAAAACGAATCCTGTTGTTTTAGCTAACAGTGTTCGTCATAAAAAAGTGAAAACATTAAAAGTAAACTTGGAAAAATTAGGATTTAAGGTACCTGGGTCTGGTACAGAATTATTCGGAAGTGCAACAGAGAAAAAAGTGAAGGAATTTCAAAAATACTATAAACTACCTGTCAATGGTATGGTTGATAATAAAACGAATAATAAAATTAATAGTATTTTAAACTCTCCTCTACAAAAAGGAAAACGGCATAAAGACACTATAAAGTTAAAAACAGACTTAAAAAAGGTTGGTTATCCTGTACCAGGAAATGGTACGAACCTTTATGGTGTTGAAACAGAAAAAATTGTTAAGCAATTTCAAAAAGACCATAAATTAGTTGTAAACGGCATTGCAGATGACGTGACATTAGCAAAATTAGCTACACTCATAAAAAATAATTCTAGCAATATCAAAATCTTTATCGATCCTGGTCACGGTGGTTCTGACCCTGGTGCAATGGCAGGGAATTTAAAAGAAAAAGATTTAACATTAGATATTGCGAAAAGAACTGAAAAATATTTAAAAGAATATAAAGGCGTTTCTATTAAAATGTCTCGGACAACCGATAAAACATTAACACTTCAACAACGAACAGATGCAGCAAATAATTGGAAAGCAGATTTCTTTTTTAGTGTACATATTAATTCAGGTGGTGGAACTGGGGTAGAAAGTTTTATTTATGATAAGAAACCAACACAAGATGAAATAAACAAGCAAAAGATCATTCATGAACATATCAGTAAAAATATATCTGATAGAGATAGAGGGGAAAAGAGGGCTAATTTCCATGTTCTGAGAGAATCCAAAATGACTGCTATGTTGTTTGAATACTATTTTATTGATACTAAGTCAGATCAAAAGAAATTAGCAAGTGCATCATATCGTGACAAATTAGCCAAATTAACTGCTGAGGGTATTGCCAAGGCATATGGATTAAAAAAATAAATATAAAATGAATCTATATTTTCATAGATTCATTTTATATTACATTTCTATTAAATTTTAAGAGGGTTATTGATAGTTACAATACTCTATAAGACAATAAACATACTAATTTTAATCATATTCGAGGAGGAACGAATATTGAAATATAAAGACTACAAAAAGAAAGCTTTACATGTAGGAGCTGCTACTATATTTCTTCTATCAACCATATCTCCTTCCGTTTCAAATGCAAGCTTCGGTGATACAACGTACAAAGTTGGCGATCGAAGTCAGGACATCTTTCAAGTGAAGGAAATTTTAGAGCAATTAGATGAAGAAACTGAATTTGAAGACAATGAAGATGAGTTAAACTTATTTACAGAAGAATTAGAAGAAATCATCAAATCTTTCCAAACAAAAAATGGACTAGAAGTAAATGGTGAAATAGATACCGAATTATTAGAGTTTTTACAGGCTCAAATAGAAGAAACACATGAGGATAGTAATATAGAAGCTGATAACAATACTGAGACAGTTCAAGAAAATGAAAACGAGAATGATGTCAACGAAGAAAATATTGAAAATAAGAACGAGAATGATGACAATGAAGAAAACATTGAAAATAACAATACTCAAGAAGATGAAAAACCCTCTGAAAATGACAATGAAGTAGTTGAAGAGAAAAAGGTTGAACAAAAACAAATACAAGAAAATAAAGTAACTAATTTTAGTACAAACAGTAAGACTACCGAAACCGTATTAGAAAAAGGTGTACGACATGATAGCGTGAAGACTTTGAAAGCAAACCTTAAAAAGCTTGGCTTTACAGTGCCTGGTAACGGAACCAATTTATATGGTACACAAACCGAAAAAAAGGTGAAGGAATTTCAAAAGTATTTTGGACTTTCCGTTACTGGAAAAGTCGATAAGAAAACGAACAATAAAATTAATACCATTTTAAAAACACCTTTACAACGCGGAAAATCACATAATGATACAAAAAAATTAAAAGCTGATTTAAAAGCTATTGGATATCCTGTTCCAGGTAATGGGACAACCTTTTATGGAAAAGATACGGAAGCTGTTGTTAAGAAATTCCAAAAGGAGCAAAAACTGGTCGTCAACGGGATTGCAGATGAGGTAACGTTAAAGAAAATTGCTTCACTTCAAGTCCCTTCTATATTAGAAAAAGGTGTACGACACGATAGCGTGAAAACTTTGAAAGCAAACCTTAAAAAGCTTGGCTTTGCAGTGCCTGGCAACGGAACCAATTTATATGGTACACAAACGGAAAAAAAGGTAAAGGAATTTCAAAAGTATTTTGGACTTTCCGTTACTGGAAAAGTCGATAAGAAAACGAACAATAAAATTAATACCATTTTAAAAACACCTTTACAACGTGGAAAATCACATAATGATACAAAAAAATTAAAAGCTGATTTAAAAGCTATTGGATATCCTGTTCCAGGTAATGGGACAACCTTTTATGGAAAAGATACGGAAGCTGTTGTTAAGAAATTCCAAAAGGAGCAAAAACTGGTCGTCAACGGGATTGCAGATGAGGTAACGTTAAAGAAAATTGCTTCACTTCAAGTCCCTTCTATATTAGAAAAAGGTGTACGACACGATAGCGTGAAAACTTTGAAAGCAAACCTTAAAAAGCTTGGCTTTGCAGTGCCTGGCAACGGAACCAATTTATATGGTACACAAACGGAAAAAAAGGTAAAGGAATTTCAAAAGTATTTTGGACTTTCCGTTACTGGAAAAGTTGATAAGAAAACGAACAATAAAATTAATACCATTTTAAAAACACCTTTACAACGTGGAAAATCACATAATGATACGAAAAAATTAAAAGCTGATTTAAAAGCTATTGGATATCCTGTTCCAGGTAATGGGACAACCTTTTATGGAAAAGATACGGAAGCTGTTGTTAAGAAATTCCAAAAGGAACAAAAATTAGTCGTCAACGGGATTGCAGATGAGGTAACGTTAAAGAAAATTGAAAAACTATTAAAAAACACAAAACCGATAGAAAAAACAGAGTACACTAATTATAATTTAACTTTATCCCAAGCAGTAAATAGACAGTTATCAGATAGTACTCCACAGACAGATAAATATGCAAACAAACCAGCATATGTTTCTGCAAATTATATAAAAATGAACGGAAAAGCAAAAATATCAAGTAACGATGTTACAGTTTACTCAAAGCCAAATATTTTATATCCGACTGATAAGACATTAAACAAAGATGAATCTATTACAATCTTACGTGAAGCAACTGATGAAATAAAGAGAAATAATAATGACTGGTTAGAAGTATCAAACAACGGACAAGTTGGTTATATTGAAAAATCAAGCACAAAAATGACACAGGGAGAAGTTACTGCCACTGTAAATGTTCGTGCAGAAAAAAATACTTCTTCGCATATATATGGCCAATTAACAAAAGGATCAAAAGTTAATGTAAAGAGTACGACTGGGTCATGGTATGAAATAGAATACAAGACTTGGAGACTCCCGACTGCTTCAGATTTGAGTGCAGAAATGAATCCTAAAAATGCCGACAAATTCCAACATTTACGTTTAGATACTTTAGCAGGTGCTACTGCTAAACAACTAAATGGAATGTTAAAAGGAAAAGGCGTTTTAGATAATCAAGGCCAAGCATTTATTAACGGGGCAAAGCAAGGTAAAGTAAATGAAGCTTATCTAATCTCTCACTCTCTACTTGAGACAGGTAACGGAACTTCTAAACTAGCAAAAGGAATAGAAGTTGGAAAGAATAAAAGTGGAAAACCGACTGTTGTCACAGATAGTAACCGAGGAAATTTAACATCGATTAAAAAGGTATACAATATGTACGGTATTGGTGCCGTTGATAGCAATCCAAATAATGCTGGTGCGATTAGAGCTTATGAAGAAGGTTGGACTACCCCAAAGAAGGCAATTGAAGGTGGAGCGAAATGGGTAGGACAACAATACATCCATAATGCGTATAAACAAAACACTTTATATAAAATGCGTTGGAATCCAAAAATGGCTGACGGATATGCTTGGAAACAATATGCGACAGATATCGGTTGGGCTCGAAAACAAATAAACAGGATAAAAGAAGTATATAGTTTTATAGATCGTCCAAATTACCACTATGATATACCAAAATATAATTAAAAAGTATTAATTCTAACTCTTATTTATCTTTCATTCCTAAGATAAATAAGAGTTTTTTTAGTTGGATTCTTGGTAACATTTATTACCTTTTTTGAAATAAAAAAACTCAAATGGTATAATATAGGCGATTAACTTTGAGGTGATAATGTGATAATAGGTTACATGAGAAATCAAAAAGGTCCAGGAAAAACAGTGACAAAAATTGCACAACTTTGTAAGGATAAAGGCATTGATTTAGTTTATTTTAATGACAAGAATATTAGTATGAAGCGCAATAAAATAAAAGGAAAGGTATGGATGGAAGAACAATGGAACAAAATAGAAATTGACGTTCCTGCAATCATTGATATTTCTCCCTTATGTAGAAAGCATAAAAAGAAAGTGGCATATTTAAAAGAACATGCTTACCTTACAGACAATATGGATCACGTGTTAAACAAGGTTAATTTATACGAACTCCTGAGAGAAGATGAGCAATTATCTACATATGCAGTTCCGACGATAAAAATCGAAAACTACAAAGATGTTTTATCTTTTCTAAGAGAAAACGATGTTGCAAAAATGCAAGCACTATTCAAAAAAAGTTACGATGGAGAAACCTTGGTTAAATACGAGAATAGATTAGTTCAAGTAGAAGAGAATGATACCCAAACATCATTCGAATTACCCGAATTTGAAGCATGGTTTAAAGAACGAATAGGTAATAAAACATTCATCGCCCAGCAAAATGTTAATTTAAATGGACGTGATGATAAACCATTCTATTGCCGATTCCAACTTGATAAAAACGAACATAATGAATGGACAACTACCGATATGGCTATTTGGATTGGCGAAAAAGGTGACGACTATTATACGATACAAGATCGTAATAATAGTGCAGATGTCGAGACTTTCTTAAGTAATGCGTTTGGCTTAGACAAGGCTACTACTATTCTTGGGACACTTCATGATATTTGCTTCAAGGTTGCTAAGAGCGTAGAACAATATCGTCAACATGAATTAATAACTATCGGGATTGACTATGGAATAACAACCGATGGAAAAATCTATATCATAGAGGCTAATAATTCCCCCGCATTAAAAAGTGACATTCAAAACGACGTTGCGGAAAAACGTATTGGTTATTATACATATTTAATGAATAAACTTAATCTAGAATAAGATGACATCATCGGTTATGTGTTTTTTGAATGCATAACCGCTTTTTTATGTATCTTTTTTCCCCATAAACGCTTCCCACTTCGTTTTTGGCTTCACACTTGCTTTTACCTGTAATAAAACACTAATAACAAAACCGTATAATTCTCTTGCATGAATAAATAGCGAATACGAATTAAAAAATTTCAGGAATAGCTGTTTTTAATCCTCTTTTACATGCATATTCCGTTTCTTTATATGTATATGTTTTATTAAGTGTTTAATATAGAGTTTCTTTGTTGTGACTCGCCGCTGTGACTTTCCGTTGTGACTCTCCTTGTTTAAATGGATTTATCATCTTGAACAATTTCAGTTTTGAATTACAATAAAATGACACCCGAAGCTTGTTTTCTATGACACC
>NZ_JBBKBG010000026.1:0-37513 GCF_037892545.1 Pseudogracilibacillus sp. ICA-222130 | reverse complement strand
GCATCAATTTTGTGTTTGTTGCATCTGAAATTTGCTTATTACATCTATTTTCGCGTTTGTTGCATCTAAAAAATATTTATTGCATCTGATTTCTCGTTCGTTGCATCTGAAATTTTTTATTGTATCTGTTTTTGCGTACGTTGCATCTAAAATTTTTTTATTGCATCTGTTTTCGCGTACGTTGCATCTAAAATTTTTTTATTGCATCTGTTTTCACGTACGTTGCATCTAAAAAATTTTTATTGCATCTGATTTCTCGTTCGTTGCATCTAAAATTTGTTCATTGCATCTGTTTCCGTGTATGTTGCATCTGAAATTTGTTTATCGCATCTGTTTTTGTGTTTGTTGCATCTAAAAAATTTATATTGCATCTGTTTCTGCGTTCATTGCATCTATTTTCTCGTTCGTTGCATCTAAAAAATTTTTATTGCATCTATTTTTGTGTTCGTTGCATCTAAAAATTTTTTATTGCATCTGATTTCTCGTTCGTTGCATCTGAAATTTTTTATTGCATCTGTTTTTGCGTACGTTGCATCTAAAATTTGTTCATTGCATCTGTTTTCGCGTATGTTGCATCTAAAAAATTTTTATTGCATCTGTTTTCGCGTATGTTGCATCTAAAATTTATTTATTGCATCTGATTTTGCGTACGTTGCATCAAAAAATATTTATTGCATCTGTTTCCGCGTACGTTGCATCTGAAAATTGTTTATTGCATCTATTTCCGCGTTTGTTGCATCTAAAAAATATTTATTGCATCTGATTTCTCGTTCATTGCATCTAAAAAATATTTATTGCATCTGTTTTCGCGTTCATTGCATCTAAAATTTATTTATTGCATCTGTTTCCGCATTCGTTGCATCTAAAATTTGTTCATTGCATCTGTTTCCGCGTACGTTGCATCCGAAATTTGCGAGTTGCATCCATTGCATCTAAATCCCCCACACTGCATCTGCTAAAACCTTATACTACGTAAAATCACACAACAATCGCTCCACTAAAACTTGTCCGTAAAAAGTTAATATTTTTAGCATATTGAAAACGTTTCATTAATAAACATATATAAAGACGAAATGAAATATCTGGGGTGCGTGAAAAGTGCATGAAACGTTTATGGAACAAGCAGTAGCGAAAGCATGTAAACACCGCATCAAGTCTCATCTAACACCTCGGAAATGAGCATAGGGAGGCGAACGGTGTGCATGATTACATCAAAGAAAGAACTATCCGAATCGGGAAGTATATTATCGAGACAAAAAAGACGGTTCGAGTGATAGCGAGAGAGTTTGGTGTTTCAAAGAGCACGGTTCATAAAGATTTAACGGAACGATTACCAAAAATTAATGCTACATTAGCAAAAGAGGTAAAAGAAATATTGCAATATCATAAGTCTATTCGCCATATTCGAGGGGGAGAAGCAACAAAAGAAAAATACTTAAAAGAAAGAAAACAAAATACACACGATGATCTATATTTGTAATAATTCGTTCGAAAAGGAGTTCAGACTGCCCCGTTTGAGTTCCTTCTTTTTTATTGTGAAAATTGAATGAAATTTCATACGAAAATATACGATGAAAACCCCTTGAAAGCATTGATTTGAAGCCATTTCCTATATGTAAAAAATTACCACTATAACATTTCTAAAATAAATCAATAAAATTGTACTATTTTAGAAGTATATTGTAAGAAACTGTGGTAAAATGTAATGTTAGAAGAATACAAATATACAGGCTATGAATTTTATATATAATCTGTGTTAGGAGGACAAACATTTCATGTTTTCAAGAGATATTGGAATTGACTTAGGTACAGCTAACGTACTAATTCACGTAAAGGGAAAAGGAATCGTATTAAATGAGCCAGCAGTAGTTGCGATGGACCGTACACAAGGGAAAGTTTTAGCAGTTGGGGAAGAGGCTTATATGATGGTAGGTAGAACACCAGGGAATATTGAAGCAATTCGCCCATTAAAAGACGGTGTTATCGCTGACTTTGATATAACAGAAGCAATGTTAAAACACTTTATAAACAAAATTAATGTAAAAGGATTTTTATCAAAGCCGAGAATGCTTATTTGCTGTCCTACAAACATTACAAAAGTAGAACAAAAAGCAATTAAAGAAGCGGCAGAAAAATCTGGTGGTCGTCGTGTGTATTTAGAAGAAGAGCCAAAAGTTGCGGCGATTGGTGCAGGAATGGAGATTTTCCAACCGAGCGGTAATATGGTAATTGATATCGGTGGAGGAACGACAGACGTTGCAGTACTTTCGATGGGAGATATCGTAACAGCAGAGTCTATTAAAGTTGCTGGTGATACGTTTAACCAAGATATTTTACAATATATTAAACATAAATATAAATTATTAATCGGGGAGAGAACTGCCGAAGAAATTAAAATTAATATCGGAACAGTTTTCAAAGATGGTCGTACAGAAACGATGGATATTCGCGGACGCGACATGGTAAGTGGATTACCACGTACTATTACAGTTAGCTCGAATGAAGTGGAAGAGGCATTAAGAGAGCCTGTTGCATTAATCGTTCAAGCTGCAAAATCTGTCCTTGAAAGAACACCACCTGAGTTATCCGCAGACATTATCGACCGTGGTATTATTTTAACTGGTGGTGGAGCAATGATTCACGGGATTGACCAGTTATTAGCAGAGGAATTAAAAGTTCCAGTATTAGTAGCAGAAGAGCCGATGAATTGTGTTGCTAAAGGTACTGGTTTAATGTTACAAAATATTGATAAAGTAGATAAGAAAATCGGCTAGAGAAGTGGAAGTAATTTTCGGAAAGGGCGTGCACGATTATGTTACGTGGATATTATACTGCTGCTAGTGGTATGATGGCGCAACAACGAAATCAAGAAATGATCTCGAATAACTTAGCAAATGCTAGAACGCCTGGTTATAAAGCAGATAAAGCAGCTTTACGTGCGTTTCCAGAGATGTTAATCCATCAAATGAAATCGAAAAATATCCCAACCGAAAACGGTTTGACATTACGTTCGAATGAACCAATTGGGTCACTTACAACAGGTGTATATGCACAAGAGTCGATTCCACATTTTGAACAAGGGCCAATTCGTGAAACAGGAATGCCAACGGATTTTGCATTAGTAGATCGTTATTTCCCAGATGAAACGGGAGGCGCCTTTTTCACGGTGGAAGCGGCAGATGGAGATGTACGTTATACGAGAAACGGCCATTTTACAATAGATGGTCAAGGGTATTTAACGAATAATGATGGTTTGTACGTATTAGATAATAATGGAAATCGCATCATGACAAATGATGGAGATTTTCATGTCACACCGGAAGGGTCCATTGTAACGAATGATGGTGCCACAACAATCGGTATTGCATATATCGCGAATGTGCAAAATCTTGTAAAAGAAGGACATGATTTGCTTCGTTTAGAAAATGGGAATGCGGTAAATATAAATAATACAGAGGCAGAAGTGAACGTATTACAACATACATTAGAAAGTTCAAATGTCGATGTTAGCCAATCGATGACAGAAATGATTGCAGCATATCGAGTATTTGAACAAAACCAGCGTGTCTTAAAAGCGTATGATGAAAGTATGGGGAAAGCAGTAAACGATATTGCTAGATTAGGATAGGGGGACGAAAGATGTCACTTCGAGTGATGGGACAAGCGGCAGTAACGATGAATCAATTACAGCAACAATTAGATGTGATTGGTTCTAATATTGCCAATGCGAATACGACAGGATATAAACAAAGAACATCTGAGTTCTCAGATCTTTTATTCCAGCAAATTCATAACATGACACAACCTGGTAATGAAGTAGGTCGAAGTACAAATGATGGAATTAGAATAGGAACAGGTGCTAAACTAGGGGCAGTAAATAATGACTTTTCCATTGGTTCTTTACAAAATACAGATCGTCCATTAGATATTGCACTTACCAAGCCATCCCATTTTATGCAAGTGATAACAAATGACAATGGTAGGGAAGAAATACAATATACAAGAGATGGATCTTTATATGTAAGCAGTGAAGGAAATGATTTAGTTTTAGTATCCAAAAATGGTCATCCAATCAATGGATTAAATGGACCGATTCGTTTTTCTAATAATATTGATTCTATCCGTATTGGGACAGATGGACGTGTGTACGTAACGGAAAATGGTGCAGAACAATATGCTGGAACGATTCAAGTTCGTCATATAACAAAACCTAGATTGTTAGAGGCAACAGGAGATAATGTATTCCAGTTGCGTGTACCAAACACAGGTTTTAATGAAGCGGAAGTTGCTCAATTAGTAGATGAAAATAACATCATGGAATCTGGTAAGCTAGAAATGGCTAATGTAGATATAGGTCTTCAAATGGTTGACTTAATGAATGCTCAGCGTGCTTACCAAGTAAATGCTCGTTCGATTACGATGGCAGATCAAATGCAAGGTCTTGTAAATCAACTAAGATAGTGATATTATGCGAGGGAACGAGATTAGAAGTTAAGGTGAAATTGATATGACAGCAAATTCTTTAAAAGAACAACCGGAAGAACAAAAAGAAAAGGAAACGAAACCGACGAAAAAAAAGAAACAGCGTATCCGTAAATTTCCAATTTGGTTACGTCTTATTGTCGTGTTTATATTAATTGCCATTTCTTTAGCGCTCGGTTTAATTGTTGGCTATAGCATTATAGGAGACGGCAATGCGATGGACGTTTTTGAAAAATCGACTTGGCAACATATTATTGATATAGTCAATAAAGAATAAGTAAAAGTAGGAGTGGTCATATGTTAGATGTGCAACAAATTAAAGAAATTATTCCACATCGTTATCCTTTTTTATTAGTAGATAAAGTGCTTGAAATCGAAGAAGCGAAGCGTGTCGTTGGTTTGAAAAATGTAACGGTAAATGAACCATTTTTCCAAGGACATTTTCCAGATTATCCTGTTATGCCAGGTGTATTAATTTTAGAAGCGTTAGCTCAAGTTGGGGCGATTGCGGTTTTAAATGTGGAAGATAATAAAGGAAAAATTGGCTTTTTAGCCGGCATAGATAAATGTCGTTTTAAACGTCAAGTAAAACCTGGAGATCAATTGCGTTTAGAAGTTGAAATTACACGCATGAAAGGTGCAATTGGAAAAGGAAAAGGAATTGCAACGGTAGATGGCGAAGTAGCTTGTGAAGCGGAAATTATGTTTGCGATTCAATAATAAGAGAAAATATCCATGTTGGATATTTTCTCTTTTTTTATATATTAAAACTCCTAGCTCTGAGGTTCCGGATTGCTTATAACGTCGTACAAAAAATACCTCTCATCTTGATAGCATAGGAAAGTTGCAAGAATGCGGAGCGAAGTTGCAAGAATCCGGGGTAGAGTTGCAAGAATATCGGTCGAAGTTGCAAGAATATATGCCGAAGTTGCAAGAATCCAAGTCGAAGTTGCAAGAATGCATGCCGAAGTTGCAAGAATACAGGTCAAAGTTGCAAGAATAGGAAGTCACCTAAAAAATGATTATATGAGCGATCAGTTAAATACAATCTATTTACAGGGCAACGCAATAAAAATTCTTAAAGAATCAGCGCGTGGATGTGGTGAATAAAGGATCCTGTTCAATGTGCTCCGGTCACAAAGACTTCCAGCCACAGAGAAACCTCCAGTTCACACGGCTAGTTTTGATGGTGCAACAAAATAAAATATACAAAAACCCACCTTTTTATAGTGTAAATTACCTAAAAATAATAGCGCTTTTACTAGTGAAATAGTATTATATACGTATACCTCTACCTTCAAATGTTTTCTACACGATAATGCGAAGAAAGGAGTATGTAAATTGTTTTTGATTAGTAACAAAACGAAAGTAATCGAACGAATTAAAGAAGGACAGTTTCACTCTAGGATTATTGAAAGTGATCAAGTTTATTATTCCATACATAGTCTGGAAGCATTGTTGAACAATGCTTGTTTAAAACTAGGAACTTCTCTTGAAGGACGTATTGATTTTACGAAAGAAATATTGAAATCGAACAATAAAATACCGATTCCAATTGACCCTGATCAATGTGTCTTTATGTTTCCGACTAGATCGGTAAAAAGCCCGCTACTATCATACATATCCTATTATCAGGTAGCTGATTTTGAACCGTATGAAAAAAACGTGAAAGTTATATTCAAAGATGACACCACGTATATCGCACCAATGACGATGAAACAATTCGATATACAATTAAAACGTACGAGTCAATTAATTGCGCATTTTTATTATAAAATGACTATTTGATATCTATGATGCATATCTTTACGCATGCTAGTGAATAGTAAGAAGTTCGAACATTACATTTAATTACTTTTCTAACATAATATTAAAGTGTATGATAAACAAAAGAAGCGATATTTATTGGAGGTTGCTACATGCGTAAAGTTTTATTATGGATGATGTTATTAATATTATTGATGATGATAGCTGCCTGTGGACAAAATAATGATGCAGACGAAGAAGAGACTGCTGTCACGTCTGTTGAAGTAGAACAAATAAAAAAAGATAACTTACAAGTGACGAAGAGCTTTTACGGTATGATAATGCCACAAAGTCAAATGCCTGTTACAATCGAACAACCTGGAGAAGTGTCTGAACTTTATGTACAAAACGGTGAGTTTGTCTCAAAGGATGATACGGTTGCAAAAGTGAAGACACCGGTGGGAGAGATGACAGTAACAGCTCCTCGTACAGGAAAAGTCGCTAAATTAAGTGTAAAAGAGGGAGATTTTCAAACGAATGAAGAACCGCTAATGATGGTAGCGGATGTAGATAAAGTAATAATGAATGTTGCGGTATCTAAATCAGATCGTTCTTTGTTTAAAGGTGATAAAGAGGTAACCGTTCATATTGATGACGATACATACAAAGGAAACGTTTTACCAGTCGACCCATTACCAAATGAGGGTGGACAATTTACAATTGAAATCGAGATTGACAATAAAGATGAAAAAATTTCGCCGGGTACTACCGGAAAAATTACAATGAAAGAAACTAAAGTGAAAAAAGGACTGCTTGTACCGACAGAGGCAGTTTTACAAGAAGCGGATGAAAACTTCGTATATATCGTCCAAGACGGTAAAGCGAAAAAGGTACTGGTTGAAGTCATAGAAACACAGACAGAATATACTGCTATTAAAGGTGACGTGAACACAAAGGATGAAGTGATTGTGAATGGTCATTTTACCTTAACAGATGGCAGTGAGGTTGAAGTAATAAAGGACGGGAATAATAAATGAAACTAGTTTCGTTAGCAGTTAAAAGACCTGTCGGTGTCATAATGATTGTCCTTGCGATTATTGCATTAGGGTTTGTATCCGTTAGAAATTTAGCGGTGGATTTATTTCCAGAAATTGATTTACCAATTGCGGTTATTGCGACTACTTATGACGATGCCGCACCGGAAGAAGTTGAAAATTTAATTTCTAAGCCTCTGGAAGAATCGATTAGTTCATTAGAAGGGATTGAAGAAATTCAATCTCAATCACAATCAGATGCATCTGTCATTGTTATGATGTTTAAAAATGGAACCGATTTGGACCAAGCATTATTAGATGTGCGCGAACGAGTGGACCGTGTGAAAAGCATGTTACCAGATCGAGCTGGTGATCCGAATATTATGCGGTTTAATCCAGATCAATTACCTGTTATTTGGGTAAGTATTACCGGAAAGGATGCAGAAGTATTAACTGAACTTGCGGAAAATGAAGTGTCCCCGTTTTTTGAAAGACAAGAGGGAGTGGCATCTGTATCGGTAGAAGGAGCCAAAACTAGGGAAATCCAAGTCATTTTAAATGAGGCAAAAATGACCCAATATCAAGTAAGTCCACAAGAAGTGATGCAAGCTTTAAGCGAGACGAATCAATCCTCTTCAGTTGGAACGATTGAAAAAGGGGATCAAGATTTAAAAGTTAGAATTACAGGTGAATTTACTTCCATTGAAGATATCGAACAAACGATTATTCAAACAGCGGCAGATACGTCTGTAAAAGTGTCTGAAGTTGCGACGATAAAAGATACTTTTGAAAAAGAAGATAGTGTCACCATGATAAATGGAGAACCGTCTGTCGTTTTATCGATTTTAAAAAAGACGGATGCCAATACTGTAGAGGTTGCTCAAAATATAAAAAATGGCCTAGATGAAATCGAAGCAGAACTTCCGGAAGGTGCCAATTTAAATGTTGTCATTGACACATCTGATTTCATCGAGGAAGCAGTCAGTTCTGTTATCCAAAATATTTTAATTGGTGGAGTAATTTCGATTTTTATTTTATTACTCTTTTTAAAAAGTATTCGCGCGACGATCGTGATCGGCTTATCTATCCCCATTGCGATTATATCCACTTTCGCTTTAATGTATTTCACAGGCGAAACATTGAACATTCTTACACTTGGAGGACTTGCGCTCGGAATTGGAATGATGGTGGATAGTTCGATTGTTATATTAGAAAACATATATACGTACCGGCAACGTAGCGAAAATTTAATAGATGCAGCCATTAAAGGGGCAGCTGAATTAACTCCAGCGGTCATTGCTTCTACAACGACAACATTAGTCGTCTTCTTGCCAATTGTCTATGTGGAAGGAATTGCATCAGATATTTTCACACCACTCGCCTTAACCGTATCATTTTCATTATTAGCATCTTTAATCGTTGCTATTACGCTTGTACCGATGCTTTCTTCCAAACTATTGTCCAAAGCGATGGAAGATGGAAGACGTTATTGGTTTGATACCTTACTAGAAAAAGTGAATAACGGTTATACACGCGCATTAAAAAAAGTATTGAAATTTAGAAAAACATCGATCCTGGTGACAGTTGCACTTATTGTGATAAGTATTGGGTTTATACCATTTATCGGTGGGGAGTTTATCCCTGCAGGTGATCAAGGACAATTAGATATAACGGTTGAAACAAGACCTGGAAGCAGTTTAGAAGCAACAGAAAAAGTGATCGCCCATGTGAATGACAAGCTAAGTGAATATGAAGATATCATAGATGTGAGTTATGTGACGGCTGGTGGTGGAGATTTTGCTTCTAGTACATCGAGTGAGAATGAAGCGAACTTTACGATACAACTCGTTCCACCGAAAGAACGCGACATGACAACAGGGACATTCGTTCAACATGTAGAGAAAGATTTACAAGATATTCCTGGTGCTGAAATTACAGTAAGTGAAATGGGTGCTGGAATTGGAATGGGCGCACCCATTGAAATTCAATTAAATGGACCAGAACATGAAGTATTACGTGAATTAGCGGATGATGTCGCAGAAGGGATTCAATCGATTGATGGCGTTCATAATCCTGAATCAGAAGCAAACTTAGGGGTCCCACAATTACAATTAGAAGTAGATGATGATAAAGCAGCATTATACGGATTATCTGTAGAAGACATTCAATCGCAAATCGAAATGCGTTTTATTGGGCAAGTTGTCACCGTATATCGGGACGATGGTCGTGAAATAAATGTTTCCTTAACCTATCCCGAAGAAACACGACAAACAATCAATGATTTAGAAGATATGAAAGTGATCGGGAAAGAAGGAGCACAAATACCATTAACCTCATTAGCTGATGTCGAAGAAACGGAAGGTCCCGTTACATTAATTAGACAAAATCAAGAAGCACAAATGAATGTTACAACAGAAATTATGGATCGTGATTTAAGCAGTGTAGTGAAAGATTTGGAGGCTTATTTAGATGGGTTATCTCTACCAGAGGGATATAGCTATTCGATTGGTGGAGAAGCGGAAGATATGGCAGATTCCTTTGCCGATTTAACTTTAGCATTAATTTTCTCGATCTTTTTAGTGTATGCAGTGATGGCAGTCCAGTTTGAAAACTTCTTATTCCCGTTTATTATTATGTTTTCGATGCCGGCAACCGTCATTGGTGTTGTTGGAGGATTGCTCATAAGTGGATTGTCATTTAGTATTCCGGCATTTATTGGGTTAATTATGCTTGCCGGAATCGTCGTGAACAACTCCATCGTCCTTGTAGATTATATTAATATTTTACGGAGACGTGGTATGGACCGATATGAAGCTATTATAGAAGCGGGTAGAAGTAGGTTGCGGCCTATTCTAATGACGACATTAACGACTGTATTAGCGATGATTCCGTTAGGGCTCGCATTAGGAGAAGGAGCGGAAATGCAACAACCATTAGCTATCACTATTATATTCGGTTTATCGATTTCAAGTATTTTTACATTATTGCTTATTCCTGTCGTATATACGTATTTTGATGATGTAACGAAAAAAATCATGCGACGTGATAGCAATATAAAATGATTTAAGAAGGTTTGGACGATACGTAAGGGAAGGTAAGTTGAAAGAAGTCCAAACCTTCTTTTTATGTGTGCCATTATTATAAATCAAGGGTACGTATATAGCTAAACCATTTTTGTACAATTTCCTCCTTAAAAATTGCATCTTCATCAAACATTATTTCGATCGTATTCCCGTCTATGGAATAAGCTAAAATATGAGGATCATGTTCGATGAGTTGTTGAATAACAGGAAGTTTTTTCTCTAATAAATGCCATTGATGAATTTGGATGATTAAATGTCCTGGGGTATACTGAAGGACTTGAACACGATATTTAGCGGCAAGTGCAAGCAATGTTAATTTCATGGTCGAAAAAATAGTAGGCCACCTCCTATGGAAGTTATCTACATATACATATGACGATTATCTCAGTTATGTTACAAATAAGAGAAGATGCAACTTATATTTGCAACTAGTGTAAGAAATTAGCTATAATTTAACCTAGACGTAAAATTTAAAGCATATATTAGAGGGATTACCGATGATTAATTTTGTTGATTTAGCGATAGCTTCGTTTATCGCACTTATATCTACATTTTTTTTAACCTTTGCTGTAAAAAAGTTAGCATTTAAATTTAATATTGTAGATTTTCCAGACCGGAGGAAAATCCATGTTCATCCGACTCCACGTATTGGTGGTTTAGCCATATTTCTCGGTGCTGCCCTCGGTTTATTATATTTACAACCTGAACATATTCATTTACAAGCAATCTTTATGGGGGCAATTGTGATTGTCATTACTGGAATTATTGATGATAAATATAGTGTTCGTCCAATCATTAAATTAACAGGTCAATTAACTGCAACGACTTTTCTTTTATCATCTGGTCTAGTGATTGAAAAAATTACATTGCCATTTATTGGTTTGGTTGAATTAGGACCGTTTAGTGTGTTAATTACCATATTATGGGTCGTAGGGATAACCAATGCGATTAACTTAATCGATGGCCTCGACGGACTTGCAACAGGGGTTTCGACGATAGGACTTGTAAGTATTTTAATTATGGCCATCGTTGATTTACAAATTTTTGCTGTATATCTTTGTGTTGTGTTAATCGGAGCGAATCTTGGTTTTTTATACCACAATTTTTACCCGGCAAAAATTTATATGGGAGACACTGGATCGAATTTTCTTGGTTATATGATTGCGGTTATTTCTATGTTAGGTTTATTTAAAAATGTTGCCTTATTTAGTTTTATTATTCCAATTATTGTGATTGCAGTACCGATTTTGGATACGACATTTTCTATCATTCGTCGTGCATTAAATAAACAACATATTATGGAAGCAGATAATAAACATATTCACTATCAGTTACTTCGTGCTGGATTTTCTCACCGACAAGCGGTACTTATTATGTATGGGTTTAGTTTAGTCTTCGGAGTATTAGCCATCGTATTCCAACAAGCACCACTTCAAATTTCTTTAATTGTTGCTATCATCGTCTTTATACTCGTTCATTTATTAGCAGAAATTGCTGGAATAGTGATGGGGGGAAAAAGACCTGTCGTGGACAAGTTATTGAAAATGGTGGGGAAAGACGGAGAAAAAAGTAAGTTGAGGCAAGATGACCATAGTGAAAATTGATGAACCGAATTGAATGGGAAAGACCTGTTCAATTCGGTTTTTTTATATGAAACGATATGAATATATATTAAATTTATATTAATAATGAAAAGATGTACTAGTTTTGCATTAAATATTCCTGTATACTTATCGATTATATGTAAAAAAATGTATATTTTGGAGGAATTTATGGAAAAGAGGACAAAACTAAATAAGTCATTAAAAGCTCATTGGGTATGGGCAATAGCCCTTGGATCTGCGATTGGTTGGGGAGCATTTGTCCAACCGATTAATTGGATGGAAACCGCCGGTCCATTAGGGGTCATTCTCGGTTTTTCTATTGGTGCATTATTAATGATGCTCATTGCAGTCAGTTATGGATTTTTAATCCGTAGTTTTCCTGTTTCAGGTGGGGAGTTTGCATATGCTTATATTAGTGCAGGACGAACTCAAGCATTTATCAGTGGTTGGTTTTTGACGCTAGGATATTTATGTATCGTTGCATTGAATGCATCCGCATTTTCATTAATGATTAAATATGTATTTCCAGCAATCATTGAAAATGTATTTTTATATACGGTAGCTGGTTGGGAAGTATTTTTAATGGAAATTATTATCGCAACAGGTGCGTTAATTGTTTTTGGTTATTTAAATATACGAGGTACAGGCTTAACTGGACAAGTTCAGTTTATATTTGCGATGGTAATGGTAGTAGCAGTTATTCTTTTAACCTTATTTGTTGGGATAAAATCACCTGCACCAATCGAAAATATTACCCCATTATTCGTTGATAATAAGACGAGTTTTGCAGCTGTGATTGCCATTGTTGCGATCGCTCCGTGGGCATTTGTCGGATTTGATGCTGTACCACAAGCGGCAGAGGAATTTGCGTTTCCAGCTAAAAAAGCATTTATGTTAATTATTTTAGCATTAGTATTTGCGACCATTATTTATAGTTTAATGATATTAGCTACAGGAATGGCAGCCCCGTGGCAAGAAGTAGCAGATGCCAATCATTTATGGGGTACAGGAGTTGTCATTCAAGAATTATTAGGTGTTGGTGGTTTGCTCATTTTAGTCATTGCCCTTACGATGGGGATTTTCACTGGATTAAATGGGTTTATTATGACGTCAAGTCGATTACTATTCGCGATGGCACGTGCAAAAGTGTTGCCAGCGCCATTTCAGAAATTACATAAAAAGTATAATACACCGTATATTGCAATTATCGTTACGGTCATTTTGGCCTCGGTTGCTCCATGGTTTGGTCGACAAGCATTAACTTGGGTCGTTGACATGTCATCGATTGGAGTATCTATTGCATACTTTTATACTTGTTTCACGGCATTCAGGTTATTTAAATGGAATAATCAGAGCAGTAGCATCATGAAAGAAGCGGAAGTAGGACCTGTGAAGAAGGTCGTAGCTTTTGTCGGAATGATTGTAAGTTTTATTTTTATTTTACTTTTATTGATCCCACAATCACCGGCATTTATGGGGAAAGAATCTCTTATTTCTCTAGTGATTTGGATCGTTCTTGGAATTATATTCTATGTGATGAAACGGAAAGAATATAATGCAATCCCGAAGAAGGAATTGGACTATTTAATTTTGGATAAAAAAGAATAGAAAAGAAAAAATCTACAAGTACATGCACTTGTAGATTTTTTCTTATAAACTCCAATAATGAATATTGAGCGCTTCACATTGTTGACGATCAAAAATACCCTTTATGTCTACTAACACTTTCTTATCTGACTGGTATAAAGTATTTAATTTTTCAATTGTATAAGTATCCTTGTATTCATCATGAGGTACTGCAAGGATGATACAATCTAAGTCCTTTAACGCTTCCTCGCCTACTAAATCGATATTATATTCTTGTTTAACATCTTCATGTTCAGCATGTGGATCATGGACAACATAGTGAACCCCATAATCATCTAATTCCTTAATAATGTCAATGACTTTTGTGTTACGAACATCAGGAACATTTTCTTTAAACGTTAATCCTAATACAGCGATTTTGGCTTTATTTATGTCTATATTTGCTTGGATCATTTTTTTAATGACACTATTTGCAACATGTTTTCCCATATTGTCATTTACTTTTCGCCCAGCTAAAATAATTTGCGAGTGGTATCCTAATTGTTCTGCTCTATATGTAAAATAATAAGGATCTACTCCGATACAGTGACCACCAACTAGTCCAGGAGTGAAGTTTAAGAAATTCCATTTTGTTCCTGCAGCAGCTAGTACTGCTTTCGTATCGATGTTCATTTTATCGAATACAATGGATAGTTCATTCATAAAAGCAATATTAATATCACGTTGAGAGTTTTCGATTACCTTTGCAGCCTCGGCAACTTTAATAGATTCTGCCTCATATATACCTGCTTCAATAATATAACCATACACTTTTGAAATTTCACGTAATGCATCATCATCTGAACCAGAGACGATTTTTGTAATTTTTGTTAATGTATTTACTTTATCCCCTGGGTTAATTCGTTCGGGTGAATAACCGACTTTAAAGTCTTCACCGAAAGTTAAACCAGATTCTTTTTCAAGAATAGGGATACATACCTCTTCAGTCGTGCCAGGATATACAGTTGACTCATAAACAACAATGGATCCTTTTGTTAAATTACGTCCAATCATTTCACTTGCACCAATAATAGGTTTTAAATTTGGTGTTTTATCAATATTAATTGGTGTAGGTACGGCAACAATATGAAATTTACTTCGTTGTAAATCTTTCTCGTCACTTGTAAATTCCATCGTTGTTTCTTTGATTTCTTTGTCTCCAACTTCTTCCGTGACGTCTATGCCTTTTTTGTACATATTTAATTTTTCTTTATTTAAATCCAAACCGATTACGTCATATTTTTTGGCTAATTCAATTGCCAATGGCAACCCTACATAACCAAGACCAATGACAGATATTTTTTCTTTTTTTTGTTGAAGTTCTTCAAAAAGAACCATATTAAATCCCAACCTTTATATATTAATTAAAGTGTTAAACAACATTATACTCCTACTCCATTATTATACAATGAAAAAGGATAAGAGTTGAATGATTATTCTTTGTACTTTTCTAATTTTATCATAAAAAAATTATAGCAGAAAAAATTATGTAACGACAGTTACAATTAGGTAACATTAGGTGTCTTAATATAAATTCATATGAAAATAGTATATAATATGTAGATGGATGTAGAGTAGAAAGAAGGTAGTCATCCGTGAAAAAAATTAAAATATTCTTCTTCATTTACCGGCTTGGTGGCGGTGGAGCTGCAAGAACATTATTAAATATTGTTAATTATATAGATAAAAATAAATTTGATGTTACATTAATAACGTTGAATTTTGATTATAATTATGACCAATTCGTACATGAAGATGTTCGATTTGTGAAATTGCGTACTAAACGATTACGATCAAGCATTTTTGAATTAGCACAGTTGTTAAAAAAAGAGAAACCAGATATTTTGTTTAGTACGGTATTAACGTATAATATCGTTGCAATCTTAGCGAAAATACTTTCCTTTACTAAAACGAAAGTAATCGTTAGAGAGGCTGCTTTACTAGGTGGTACGAGTAAAAAGGAAAATTTTAAATTAGCGGTTGCTGGACGATTATATACATTTGCAACTAGAGTTGTTGCGTTGTCTTATGGGGTAAAAGATAATTTAATGCACCGATATAAAGTACCAGAGAACAAAATAAATGTCATTTATAACCCCGTTGATTTGGTCCATATTCACGCTGAAATGAATCAACCATTATCTAATGAAATAAACACCATCATGGAACGCTATCATAAAGTATTAGTGACAGCGGGACGATTCGTTAAAGAAAAAGATCAACATACATTATTGCGCGCATTTGCGAAAGTGAAAGATGTGGATAACAGTTGCTTAATCATCTTAGGAGAAGGTGAATTAGAAGCGAGTTTAAAAAAAGAGGCGAAGGATTTACAAATAGATGATCGCGTTTATTTTGTTGGCTTTCAAGAAAATCCATATGCGATATTTAAGCGGGCTGATGTATTTGTCTTGACATCGATAACAGAAGGCTTTGGACATGTATTAGTCGAGGCCCTTGCAACGGAAACAATCGTCGTGTCAACGAATGGTAAACCGGGTGTGGAAGAAGTGTTAGACAATGGTAAGTATGGGCTGTTATGTGAAGTAGGGAACGTAAACGATGTAGCGGAAAAATTAACACAAGCAATGAATTTCTGTGAAGAGGAACGACAACAAGCTATTACGTTAGGTATGGAACGTGCAAATGAGTTTCATGCAGCCAAAATTGTTTCACAATATGAAGCGATGTTTCAACAAGTTAAAGGAGTTAACAATGAATAAAAAACAACTACATCATGAGGGAAGGAAAAAGAAAGTCGTTCATATAACGACCGTGCATCACCCTTATGATCCAAGAATTTATTATAAACAATGTATGTCTTTGGCAGAAAGTGGATATGATGTCACATTAATTGCGCAAGATACGAGAGATAAGACAGAAGTGAATAATATTAATCATATTCGATTAAAAACATATAATAGTCGATGGAAAAGAATGTTATTTGGGGTGTGGGACGCTTACAAAAAAGCGAAAGCAGCAAAAGGAGATATTTATGTATTTCATGACCCAGAATTAATCGTAGTTGCTTCATGGTTGAAACGAAAGAACAATATTGTTATTTATGACATACATGAAGACTATGTAACGAGTATTTTACAAAAAAATTATTTATCATCCACTTTACGAAAATTCGCAGCACGAGGTTATAAATTAATTGAAAAGTTTTTTACCAGAAATATGGAAAAGAGTTTAGCGGAAAAATATTATAAAGATATGTATCCGAATGGGACATGCATCTTAAATTATCCGTTAATGAATAAAGAATTTCTGGAATATGATCGTGCAACCAAACCATTATCGAATAAAGTACTTTATACAGGGAATGTAAATGGGGATCGAGGAGCATTCATCCATGCGAATATTCCTAATATAAATCGAAACATTCAAGTACAATATGTTGGGAAATGTGTAAAACCTGTTGCACATCAAATTATGGATGTGGCGAAAGAAAATAAAGATAACATCCAAATCATGGGGATCGATCAATTCATTGTAAAAGAAGATATGGAAAAAATGTATACAAAAGAAAATTGGTTAGCTGGTATAGCTATATTTCCGCCAACAGAACATTATATGAGAAAAGAGCTAACAAAGTTTTTTGAATATATGAATGTAGGTTTACCAATTGTTTGTTCTAATTTTCCAGTTTGGAAGGAATTTATTGAAAAATATGAATGTGGCATAGTAGTAGACCCTTATAATGAACAAGAAATAAATGAGGCCTTTCAAAAATTGATAGATAATCCTGAAATAGGTTATGAAATGGGTAGAAATGGAAAAAGGGCAGTCGCTTCTGAGTTGAATTGGGAAGCGGAAAAAGGTAAACTATTAGATTGGTATGATCAATTATTAAATAAGGAAGTAAAAATATGAAGCAACCGTTAGTTTCTGTTATTACACCTTCTTATAATGCAGAACGATTTATTGGAGAAACCATTCAATCTGTACGAAATCAAACATACGATAATTGGGAAATGATTATTGTGGATGATAAATCGACAGATCATACGGTGGAAATTGTACAAAAACATATCGATCAAGATGCTCGTATTCGAATGATTCGTTTACAAGAAAATAGTGGTTCTGCCATAGCAAGGAATACAGCGATCGATCAAGCGTCAGGTAAATATATTGCATTTCTTGACAGTGATGATGTATGGTTACCAGAAAAATTATCCAAACAAGTTCAATTTATGGAAGAAAATAATCTTACTTTTTCATTTACTAAATATGTACGTATGAGGGAAGATGGAACATTAACAAATGGTTATTCAAAAGTACCAAAAAAAATTACGTATGAAAAATTAATGAAACATTGTGTCATCGGTTGTTTAACTGTAATGTTGAACAGAGATGCGATTGGCAATGAACGAATGGTGAATATACGTACAAGACAAGATTATGCATTTTGGTTAACGTTATTAAGAAAAGGCCATACTGCATATGGATTAGATGAAGTGCTATCAAAATATCGTTTGGTAGAAAACTCTATTTCAAGTAATAAATTAAAAGTAGCGAAACAAAACTGGAATTTATATCGTCATATTGAAGGACATTCATGTATAAAAGCAGCTTGGTATTTTTCACATTATGCCATTCGATCTGTTTTACAGGTAATTAAGTTTCGCATAGTGAAATAAACTCGTTTTATATTAGGCGGTGTAGGAAAAAATTGAAGAATTATATAAATGAAATTACGAAAAGAAAAGACCTGTTACTCTATTTAGTAAAATCGGGATTAAAGGCAGAACATCGAAATAGTTATTTAGGTTATTTTTGGTGGTTACTTGATCCGTTGTTAAGTATCGCTGTGTATTATTTCTTAGTTGTCATTATTTTAGATCGTGGCGGGCCGGATTATGCCCTATTTTTAATTATTGGACTCATCGTATGGAGATGGATTAGTTCTACCATTAATGCGTCAGCCAAATCGATTTTACGTTATAGTTCTATTATAAACCAGGTAGCATTACCGAAGTTTATATTTCCGTTGTCGTTTACCATTACACAACTAGTGAACTTTTTATTCGGTTTAATCGTCGTAGCACTTGCGTTAATTTTGTATGCAGAAGTACCGACATGGCATATTCTTTTACTGCCACTCATTATTATTATTACGTATACATTTTTGTTGGCTGTAGGTTCTGTTTTAGGTTTTGTTACAGTATTTATTCGTGATATTGATAATTTATTAACACATGTCATTCGAATATTTTTCTATGCATCTCCTATTATTTGGGAAGGTGGACGTTTGCCCCCTGAATATGGTTGGGCAGTTGCAATTAACCCAATTGCGCATTTAGTTACATCATTCAGAGATGTTTTAATGTATCACCAACTACCAAACTTTGTATCGTTAGGCATTATCTTTGTTGCATCAATTATTACAATTATATTTATGTTGAACTATTTTAAAAATAATGAACATAAAATTATAAAAGCATTGTAATGTGGGAAAACTAAGGAAAAAGAGGTTTTCATATATGTTAAATCATAATGTAAAGGAAACAGAGCGCGAACATGTTATTGAAGCAGAAGATATTGGTCTGTTTTATGATCCAAAAGTAAATACGGATGATTATAAATCAAGATTGTTAGATCTTCTAACTCTTAAAAAGAACAATGAAGACAAGCAAAAGGAAAAAATATGGTCCTTACGCAATGTGACGTTTACAGGTTATAAAGGTGAAATTTTAGGGATTATCGGTTCAAACGGTGCTGGTAAAACGACTATTAGTAAAGTGATTACCGGTATTTTACAACATGATGAAGGGACATTGCATGTAGATGGAAAAGTAACTGCATTGTTTTCTTTAGGCATGGGGTTTAATAAAGAATTAACAGGTAGAGAGAATGTTTATTTAAATGGAATGATGCTCGGCATAAAGAAAGATTTAATTGATGAATATATCGATGAAATCCATGCATTTTCGGAAATTGGCGATTTTATCGATCAACCGATGAAATATTATTCAAGTGGAATGAAAGCTCGTCTAGGTTTTAGTGTTGCCGCGAATTTACAACCTGAAATTCTAATTTTGGACGAAGCATTAAACACAGGAGATATTAAATTTGGTAGAAAAGCTGCAGAAAAATTAAAAGAGTTAGTAGCTAACGCCAAGATGGTTATTATTGTGACACATAGTTTACGGTATGCACAACGTAATTGTGATCGTCTTATTTGGTTGCATAAAGGACGAATAAAAGAAGTTGGCGAACCTAAAGAAGTTATTGCCAACTATCGTGCATCCGTACCAAAAATGCCGAAAAAGAAACGTAGCTTAGACTTAGCAAAAACAAAAACGATTGTTCGCAACAATATTGTAATGAAAGCGACGGATTTAGGGATATCATTTAAATTAAATAGAAAAGAAAAACATTGGGCTTTAAGACATTTAAATTTTACAATTAAAGAAGGGGAAGTCGTTGGGATTATCGGACATAATGGTGCTGGAAAAAGCACATTATGTAAATTGATGACGAATATTTATAAGCCTGATGAAGGTGGTTTACAAATAAATGGACGAACATCTTCATTATTAGGGTATGGAACAGGATTTAACCCTCAATTGACCGGTACAGACAATATTTATTTAAATGGAATGTTATTAGGAATTCCAAAAGAGGAAATCGAGGAAAAATATGAGGAAATCGTCGAATTCTCTGGAATTAAACGAATGATTGATAGACCGATGAAGAACTATTCAAGCGGAATGAAATCACGTTTAGGATTTAGTATTGCGGCTGTGTTAAAACCAGATATTTTTATCATTGATGAAGCATTATCTACGGGAGATTTAGCGTTTCGACAAAAAGCAACAGAACGTATTCAAGAGATGATGGAACGTGCAAAAGCAGTTATTATTGTGACACATAGTATGCATTTTGTAGAACAAGTATGCACTCGTGCATTATGGATTGATAAGGGGAAACTTCGTTTTGATGGAGATGCAGAAGAGGCTGTAAAATTATACCGTGAAGCGATGGGCGTGAATGCACCGAAGCAAAAGAAGAAAACAGGCTCAACCAAAAAGAACGTAGTAAAAAAGACAGCATCCAAAAAAACAACATCCCAAAAGACAGCAACTAAAAAAGCAACATCGCAAAAGACGGCAACTAAAAAAGCAGCATCTAAAAAAACAACATCCCAAAAAGTAGTATCTAAAAAGACAGCATCCAAAAAAACAGTGAAGAAAAAACCTACGGAACAAAAGGTTGAAAAAGTAATACCACAAGAAGACAGTAAATAATGGTGGGAAAAGTAGGGTATAATGTTGCATAGCAAGTCTCGAAGAGGTGGCAAATAAATTGGCGAAAATACGACAACTAATAGTAGGGGGCGTAGATTGGATTCTATATACCGTCTTATCAGAAAACATTCGTAAAAAAATCTCACAGATGTTTTCGACGAAAAGAAAAGAAAAAATTAAGACGGTATTGAATTATGGTGCTCACCGAAAAAAACAAATGCAATTGAAACAATTAAAAAATCATATGTATACATTAGGTTTTGCTGACAAAGGGTTAGAAGACTTAAAGCAACTATTACAAGAGGAAGAAAAACCGATGTTTAAACGTATGATAGCTTGGGAAATTGCACTGTGGTATGCAAATTTATATACGAAAGATGGTGCGGAACAAGCATTATATTATTTAAATATTGCAATGACAGGTGAGAAAAATCGTGATCAACAACGTAGAATTGTAGTGCTACTCTCTGAGAGTTTCTTAATATTAGACGAAATCGCTAAAAGTCAAGAAGTTATTCAACAACAATTAGAAAAAGAGGTCCACCCAGACTTATATTTTGCGATGGCCAATACAGTTTCAACTATACAAGATAAATTATATTGGATAAATAAAGTATATGCTTCTAAAAATCAAACACCGATCACGTTTAAAAATGAAAAAGAACCGAAATATGATGATATAGTGATGGCTGAACATGCAAACACTATACGGAATGATGAGAAAGTGACCGTTATATTACCGGCATATAATGCAGTTGACGGGATTGCAATCGCCATTGAGTCCATTTTACAGCAAACATGGCAAAATATTGAATTGATTATTGTAGATGACTGTAGTTCGGATGAAACATTTACACTTGCTCAATCTTATGCGGAAAAGGATGGGCGAGTAAAGGTGTTTCAAACAGAAAGAAATAGTGGACCATATGTCGCTAGAAATATTGGTTTACAACATGCGACTGGTACATACATCACCATTAATGATGCGGATGATTGGTCACATGAACAAAAAATTGAAACACAAGTAAAACATTTACAAGAAAATCCAGAAATTGTCGCAAATACATCGGAACATGCTAGACTACTTGAAGAATCCTTACAATTTTATCGACGTGGCACACCTGGTAAGTTTATTTTTCCAAATATGTCTTCGATTATGTTTCGCAAAGAAATAGTGATGGAGAAATTAGGATATTGGAACTGTGTTCGTTTTGCGGGAGATGGAGAGTTTAAACGACGTTTAGTCAAAACATTCGGTCCAAGCAAATATGTTGATTTACCATCCGGACCATTATCATTGCCAAGACAATCCGCAAATTCTTTAACAGGTAGTTCAGCATTTGGATATAATGGTTATTTTATGGGAGCTAGAAAAGAGTATGTAGAGAGTTTAGAATATCACCACGCACAAAGTGATAGCCTCTATTATCCGTTTCAAATAGATACACCTATTTTTACAGTACCGCGCCCAATGTGGCCGAATAAACAACCATTAATAACCGAAGTCGATCTCTTATTAGTGGCTGATTTTCGTTTAATAGAGAATGAAGCAGAGAAAATAACGGAAATATTGGCACATCTTATAAAAGAGTATGGAGATAGGAAAAAAATAGGACTTGTGCAAATATATCATTATGACTTAGAATTAGATATGGACATTCATCAAAGTGTTCGTACTTATATTGCGAATGGTGATGTAGATATGTTTGTTTATGGAGAAACCGTACAAGCGAAAAAAGTGTTTGTCTTAAGTGGAGAGGCGTTTTCATTAAAACAAAAGTATATTCCTACTATTGAGGGAGAACGAGTATATGTGATTTTTGATGAAAGCATGGATGAAACCTCGTACAAAGGCATACAACACCATTTTCGACTTCATCCTTCTTATATTCCATATCATAAGGATAAAAAGCTCCATGTACCAGCTGAAATGGAGAATACTTGTACGATTGTTCAAAAGAATTGGGTGGATTTCATATGAAAAGTGTGGAGAATGACTCCTTTAAATTGAATAAACAACATTATATAGATGCACTGAACCAATTAGATAAGGATATTCAATTATATATGAAGGATAACAAGGAGTTAGCAACGAACTATTTAGAGATGAGACGACAATTTCAACTCATTCGAAGCAATTCTTTTTATTCATATATAAAGCCGCAAACGTGGAAGCAATTTATACGAACAACGGGTGCATATATATTAGGACGAAGAAATATAAAAAGATTATATAGTACAACCTATAAAAATAAACAAGCTAGTAATGATTTAAAACCAATCTTAGCCTCATTATATGAAGCTGGAATAGAGGATAAATCATTACAAGACTTAAAAGAAATGTACTGGAACAATAGCAACCAATATCAAAAAAGAGCCACCGCATGGGAGCTCTTATTTTGGTATGCAAACAAACAGACAAAAGTAGCTGCACAACAAGCACTACTTTATTTTTTTGATGCATTGTATGGGGAAAGAGATGAGCAGGTCTTTTGTCAAAAATGTATCGTTATTGCGGAATGTTTCCAACGATTAGAAATGTATGATCAAGCAAAACAGATATTACAGCTTGTAGTAGGTACGAAAGATGCAAATGTATATTTAGCAAAGGCAAATATACAACAGGAATGGAGTCAAAAGTTACATTATATAAATAAGGCGCTTTCTTTGTATCGTTTAGAGCCGATTGTCTTAACGTCTGAATATTCTATTCCGTATAAAAATTTACAGGTTGAATTAGATGTGGAAGTGACAGAGGGACCATTAGTTTCCATCATAATGCCGGCATATAATGCAGAAGAGTATATTGATACAGCGATTCAATCATTATTAAAACAGACGTGGAAAAACATTGAAATTATTATTGTAGATGATTGTAGCACGGATAGAACATTCGAGATTATCCAACAGTTCGAAACAACTTATAAGCAAATAAAAGTGTTTCAAACTCCGAAAAATAGTGGTGCGTATGTTGCAAGAAACATAGGTTTAAGAGCAGCAAAAGGAGAATTTGTAACAATTAATGATGCAGATGATTGGTCACATCCACGAAAAATAGAAATACAAATGAATCATCTCAAAGCAAATCCACAAGTGATTGCAAATACATCTGAATTATCTCGAATAACAGAAAATCTTCACATTTATCGTAGAGGAACGAAAGGGAAGTTTATATTTTCAAATATGTCCTCCTTATTATTTAAGAAAAAGGAAGTCCTTGAATCCATTGGATATTGGGATAAAGTTCGTTTTGCAGGAGATGGAGAATTTAAACGAAGATTAATTCGCTATTTTGGAAAAGACAAAATTATCGACTTGAAAACAGGTCCATTATCCTTCCCTTTACAAAGTGAAACTTCCTTAACAGCTAATAGCGCTTTCGGCTATCATGGTGCATTTGTTGGAGCGAGAAAAGAGTATGTAGAATCATTCGAACATTATTATGCTAGTACAGATAATTTGTATTATTCAGATGATCAAGTAGGACGGCCATTCCCGGTTCCTTATCCAATGTTAATGGATCGAAAAAAAGGTGATAGATTTATAGATGTCATCATGATAGATGATTTTTATAATATGACGGAAGACCAAGTAACCACACTCATTCGGGATATTAACATACATCAATCATTGGGTTTAAAAACAGGACTTGTGCAAATGTATGCAACGTATCCGGTTAATCAAAATAGAATGCACGAAAAAGTTAGAGCGTTAATAGATGGGGAAGAAGTGCAAATGGTTGTGTATGGTGAAACTATTTATAGTTATGTTCAAATGACACGTAATTGTTTAACATTACAACATATTCAACAATTTTTACCTAAAATACATTCAATTGGTTCTATTGTTTTAATAGATGAAATAGTTCAAAAGAGGTATAATAAGGAGAGCATTAATTTTAGGACGCTAAGAAACAATCATATAAAATATTATAATAAAGTAGGTTTATGGTACTTTAAGAACGAACAAATAAAACAACAATGTATGAACAATTCTAAGATAAATATAACTACCGTACCGACAAGTGTAGATTATTGGATTGATGATACTGATTATACTCATCATTATATTCAAAGATTGAAACGTTGGATATTAGATATGTAATGGAAGGAGGGAGTTGATGTATATGATAAAACAATCACCTATAAAAGACATGGACGATGTGATAAATAAAAAAGAGGCATTCCTCTATCAACAATATTTGAATAATGAATATAAACGGGAAATAAACAAAATTGAAAAAAGTGGTACATGGAAAGCAGGACGTATTTCTCGTTTTTTTTCAAAAATAAGAGCAAAAATGTTTGGACGTTTTCCAAGTCGAAAAATGTATGAACAAGTCATAACGGAAAACAATCAATTAAGGGAACAATTATTAGAACAAACCGCTCAAATACAGCAAAAATCACTTTATCATGAGGAGATGCTGTCGTTAGAACGAATGCAGTTATTACGAGAATTAAAGAATAGTGGACAACTGTTTACACACTTCAAAGAGACGATATCCTCGTTTGAAAAATATCGTATAGACATGAAGGAGACACTTGTTCAAATAGCTCGCTTATATATGAATGAAGAACCAGAAATAAAAGTATATATGTTTGAGCAAATTTTGGATATATTACCTGTAGAAGATATTCCAGAATTTATGATTCGAATAGGGATAGAAGAGGATGTTCCTCTAACTTCAACTGCCTCCTTCCGTGGAAGTCTTTCCATGCGGATGAGACAGGCACAGTATTTTCCTAGATTACCAGAATGGCAGCTAGACGATAAAAAAAGTGCTTATTCTTTTGTAGAACAATTTAATATAAAGGTTCCACATACAAACGATTATTCCTATGATATAGCATCTTTACCATTACAGGAGGGGATTGTTATAAAGCCTGTGAATGGTGCAGGTGGTCGTGGTGTCTACATCGTTCACGATGATACATGGATTATCGACGTAAAACAGTCAAGTGATTTTCAAGGATTCGATGAACTAAAAAGTAGAATGTACAAAGATTTAGCGACAGGTGCTGTAGATGAGGACTGTTGGTTTATCGAGGAAATTATTTATGAAGATAAACAAGAGAAATTAGCTGGAAGAGATTTAAAGTTTTATACATTTTATGGGAAAGTTGGTCTCATATTAGAGATTATACGTTATCCAGAAATGCGTTATTGTTGGTGGGACAGTAATTTAAATCGAATTTCTGTTGGGAAATACGACGAACAATTATTCGTAGGGGATGGTGTAACAAAAGAAGAATTACAAATGGTTGAGAACTTAAGTGAACAAATACCAGCACCGTTTATTCGAATTGACTTCTTACGTTCAGAAAACGAGTTAGTTTTTGGAGAATTTACACCAAAACCAGGAAATTATGATGAATTTAATAAAGAAGTAGATCAACGATTAGGCGATGATTATTTGAATGCACAAGTACGATTAGAAATGGATTTAATAAACGGAAAACAATTTGAGCAGTTTCATGCATATAGAAAAGATTTAGTGACGGAATTGTAAGAAGATTTTTTTAGGAGGAACTTTCATGGATATGTTAAATGAAGATTGGTTGCCACATATATCACCTGAGGTTGCATCGGAGGTGAAAGGGAATTATTTAGATGCATATCTTATTGCATTAGAAGGTTGGAGAAGAGGTCTAACATTAAAGTGGCATATTAAAGATGCAGAAGAATTTAAAGATATGAAAACGTGGTATGTAGATCACCCAGGACAGTTATTTACATTAGAATCTTCGGAGAAAAAACATTATTTCTTTCGTACACGAGGCGATAAAGTAACGAATGATGCTGTTGAAAAGGCAATGGATAAAACAGTGACAAAGAAAATAATGGAAGAAAAGTCCATTTCTGTTCCTAAAGGTATGCAATTTACTAAAAATACAAAAATAGAAAAAATTATCCAGTTCGCCGACGAAATTGGATATCCAGTCGTAGTAAAACCAATCGACGGAAGTTTTGGACGTGGTGTATTTACAGAAATAAAAGATAAGTCAGAGCTAACACATATTTTGCAATATGTACAAAATGAGGCAAAAGAGCAATCATTCATTATTGAGCAACATGTTTATGGAAAAGATTACCGCCTTTATGTTGTAGATGGACAAGTTGTAGGAGCTATTTTAAGGCTTCCAGCGAATGTTGTTGGAGATGGCATTAATACATTAGAGGCTCTAATCGAAATTAAAAATAATGAACGTTTATTAAACCCTAGATTAATGGATTGTCTTATTAAAGTAGACAATGATTTAATTCGATTTGTTGAGAAACAGGGGTATGCATTAGATCAAGTAATAGAAAAGGATCAGGTAGTCCATTTATCGGACAAGGCAAATATTTCTATCGGTGGAGATCCGATTGGAGTATTAGATTCCTTAGATGACAAAATAAAGCAGATAGCCATACAAGCATTACAGGCAGTGGAAGGATTACCACATGGTGCTGTTGATATCATGTATGATGAAACAAAACGAGAAGGATACGTGATTGAATTAAATCCAACCTCTCAATTAGGCGGCATTTTATTTCCGTTAGAAGGAAAGTCATCTGATGTGCCTGCTGCTATCATTGATTATTATTTCCCCGAAACAAAAGAGATAGTAACGGACAAACATAAAATGTATTTTGATTTTTTCGAAGTAATTGAACCATTAGTATCTAGACAGTCCGTTGTTACGACGGTGACTCCTGCATTGATAGGAACGATTCATATGAGAAAATATAGCGTGTTTGGAGAAGTGACGAATCTTGGATATCATTTAGGTTTACGTAAACAAGCATTTGAACGGAACTTACACGGTTTTGTAGACATTGTAAATGAGAATGAAATAGAAATTATTGTCGCAGGTTTAGAAGAAGAAATGGTAGATGACTTTGAAAACGGAATTACAGAAGATGAAGAAAGAGCAGTTGTATTAGAAATAAATAAAACAGATTATAACGGATATGTGAAAGTTGGTTTCGATCCTCGTGCAAATATAAAAGTCTTAGAACAAGATTTAAATGAAATGGTTGAAGAACTTGATGATGTCAGAACGTCGATACGACAATTAGAGGTTCAAAAGAGAAAGTTACTACAAAGCACCTCTTGGAAAGTGACGAAACCAATAAGAACAGTTGGGGCAATTTTTAAAAGGAAATAAGGTTTTATGTAAAACAAGGAGGATCATTAGAGTGAAGAATATAAGCGGAGTTAGCCTACCTCAATTAACGAATAAAATGGTTAAAAATGCCCGAAAGACAAGGCTAGATGCATTTGCGGTCGCATTAGAAGGTTGGAGACGCGGATTGAAATTAAAATGGTATACGAGTGATTCGGAACATTTTCAAGATATGATTATTTTCGGTGTGAATCCACCAGGAAGATTATTCTCTCTGTCATCAGAAGAACGAACACACTATTTCTTCCGTACACGTGGAGATAAAGTAACGAATGAAGCGGTAGAATTAATGGATGATAAAGGAATTACGAAGAAAATTATGGAAGACCACAATATATCCGTTCCGCAAGGGAAATCGTTTGGAGAAGAGCATAGTGATGACGATATTATTATGTATAGTAGAACGATTGATTATCCATTAGTATTCAAGCCGACAAATGCTAGTTTAGGCGATGGTGTTGTTACAAACATACGTACGGAAGCAGAATTAAGAGAAGCGATCTATTATGTGCGAGAAGAATTAGGATATCCAGACGTTGTGTTAGAACAACATGTTGCAGGGAACGAATACCGTGTATATGTCGTAAAGGATAAAGTTGTAGCAGCCTACAATCGTATTGCAGCAAATATTACAGGTGATGGTGTACATACGATTGAAGAACTTATTGATCTTAAAAACCTAGAACGACGAAAAAACGCTAGATTGAATAGCTGTTTAATTCATATTGATGTAGAAATTTTGAAATTTATTGAAGAAAAAGGTTATACATTAGAGAGTATTCCTCCAAAAGGGGAGTATATTCCATTACGTGAAAAGACAAACGTATCTTCTGGTGGGGACCCGATTGATGTGACAGATAAAATTACGGATGAGTTAAAGCAATTAGCTATTGATGCCATTCAGGCCGTGCCAGGTTTAGATCATGCTGGAGTGGATATCATTGAAAATGCGGCAGGAATAGGTTCAGCACCAGGATTTGTCATTGAAATTAACGCAACAGCACAAATTGGAGGAATCTTATTCCCATTGGAAGGAATGGCCCGTAATATACCGGCAGCAATTATTGATTATTACTTCCCTGAGACGAAAGGGATCGACACATCGGATTCAAGAGTTTACTTTGATATGTCGTCTGTCTTGGAACCGATGGAAAACCGTTCAGCATTAGAAGTAGAGGTGGCTCCGGCACCTAAAGGAACATTATATTCAAAGAAATTTATCGTTTCTGGAGACGTACAGCGTGAAGAATACCATATTTGGTTAAGAAAACAAGCATTAAATTTAGGTATTCATGGTCATATTAAGAGCTTTGGCTTTGATGAAATTGAAATTGTCGCTGCAAGTACAAGTCGTAAAAAGTTAAGGGAATTTCGTACGTTAATAAACGAATTTAAAAATGGAAAAAACATTACAAAAATTGAATCAGCGAATTATGAAGGGTCCATTGTTGTTGGTTTTGATATTGTTGAAATTTATAATACGTATAATTTACGTTCGACAAGACATTCACTACGAAGAGCAGAAATCGAATTGATTCGAATGAATCGACGAAAAGAGCGATTAGAAAAAGATATTGCACATATTGAAAATAGTACTTCATGGAAAGTAACAAGCCCAGTTCGAATGTTAAAAAATAAATGACACATAATGTTGTGAGGTTAAAAAAACAGCTAAAGGAAGATGTGTATGCATACGATAGGATTAATGAGAAACTATAAAGAGCCAACGAAATTGGCATTAATTATGGCGAAAACATTAAGGTATTATGGAATTGACTTAGTATATTTTACACCTCGAAGTGTAAATATGATAACGAATAAAGTAACGGGAGAAGTATTACGTGATGAAATATGGGTACGTGTTGTCATTGATGTACCTAAAATCATAGATATTTCACCAATTTGTTTTCAAAAAGAAAATGAAGAAGTCATTAATTATTTAATGGACACTGTATATTTGACAGATGATATGTATAATCGTATCAACAAATATAATGTTCAACAATATATTAAAGAAGATGCAGAACTAGCAAAATATGCGATACCATCGCATTTACTATCAGATGTAGATACATTTATGACCTTTATTAATGAACATACAAATGTTGTATTAAAACCAGAGTATGGTGGAGAAGAAAAACATGTATATTTAATCGAAAAAGGCATGTTTGGATATCGTGTAAAGTATGGTAAAAAGGCGATATCCATGTCAGAGGCTAAATTGATAGAGCTCATACAAGGATTGGTTAAACAACGTTATATAGTTCAAAAGTTTATTCACTCACAAACATTAGATGGACAACCATTTAATTGTCGGTTACACTTTGAGAAAGATGGTTTTGGTGATTGGGAAATTGCCTCTTATCATGCAAAAGTCGATATCGAAAAAAATATCGTTGGAAAAATAAGGCAAAAAAATGGTGTCATTGATATTGAATACATTTTTAAGAATTTATTTAAAAATAAATGGAAAGAAATTAATGAGAAAGTATTAGAGTTGGCCGATATTTTACCTTATAAAATAGAACAATTTCGACAGAGGAGTTTAATGACACTCGGTATTGATATTGGTGTTAGTCGGAACGGAAATATATATATTTTCGAAGTAATTGGTGCACCTAGTACAGATTATATTGAATATAATGTCGTTAATTTCCGTACGCAATATTATAAATACTTGTTAGATCAACAAACCGAACTAGATACTATGAATCAAATGCAGGTTTAGATGAATACCCGAGAGAAAGGGAGAAATTCATGAAAAATTTTGATAATGTTATAGTGGAAAATGTTCGAGCAATTAATTTAAATGCTTATTTAATAGCTTTAGAAGGTTGGAGAAGAGGGATTACCATAAAGTGGTATGATGAATGTCACTCATTTCCGACGAAGAACAATGAAAATAGACAGCAACGTTTAGGGAATATTTTTTCATTGACGTTACAAGAAAGAACGCATTTCTTTTATCAAGCATATGGTGATCAAATACAGGATCATCTGCGAGAAATGCTACAAGATAAACAAGAGTTGAGGGAACAATTAACAAGAGCAAATTATTCCGTCTTACAAAATAAAAGCTTTTCATCCACAATAAAAGATGAAAAGCTTTTGGACTATTCTGAACAAATTAATTATCCTATAGTATTTAAAATAATGAATAAAAAAGTATCATTTATTTGTGAAGATGAGCAAGAATTGTTGTATGCCATTGAAAAATGGAGAAGTGTTTCTACAGGTAGTTGTTATATTGAACAATATTTACAAGGAAATAATTATCAGTTGTATATTGTGAAAAATGAAATAGTAGGAGCATTAAAGAGAGCGCCGATTTATATTATAGGTGACGGAGAGAAGACGATTAAAGAGTTGATTACAGAAAAGAACATTCAACGTAAAAATAACCCCTCTATGAAAAAGAATATGATAAAAATAAATAAGGAATTAAAATATAGTTTGATGAAAAATGGTTATTGTATAGACGATATACTTCAGCATGGAGAAAAAGTCTATCTATTTGGAAAGGAAAATATCACTTATGCAGATAGTGTAGAAGCATTGTCAATGATTCCACAACATGCTCAACATACGGTTCTAAGTTTAGTACGACAATATGAAGGACTTACACATGTAGGAGTAGATATTATATTACATGAGAATGTTTGTACAATTGTAGATATTGATACAAATCCAGATATTTCAAAATATGTATTTCCTGTCGTAGGAGAACCGGTGCATATTACTAAATTTATTATCGATGCTTATTTTCCAAAAACAACACACACACAGACAAATCCTTATTTATATTTCAATTATGGTTTGGTTCGTAAGCAATTAACTGAAGGAACAATGCAGTCTATCGAATTATCACAAAAACCGATTGATCCATTCGCTATGAGACAGTATATTGTATATGGAAAAGTGCAAAAAGTTTCATATAGAAAATGGATTCAAAAAGAGGCGCGAAAAAAAAGGTTACATGGTTATGCAAGGAACCTAAAAAATGGTAATGTAGAAATAATTGTAGGGGGAGAAAAAAAAGACGTAGAGGATTTTAAACAAATATGTGAAAAAGGCTCACCAAGATCGAATGTGACACATGTAATCGAGAAAGAGTGGAATGTACCAATCCCTACAGGATTTATTATAAAAAAATCAGAAAAGTAAAAGGATGAGAGATATGGCTACAAAAAAAGTAACAATTGGGGCAACAGGAGATATATTACTTCATAAACGTGTATATGAAAAAGCTAGAAAGAAAGATGGAAGTTTTGATTTTGCTCCGATGTTTGAGAATGTGAAACATTTATTTGATAAAGACCATTTAATTATTGTGAATCAGGAGTCGATTATAGGTGGGGAAGAATTAGGGTTATCAGACTTTCCTAATTTTAACAGTCCAGTAGAGATAGGATATCAACTGAAAGATATGAATGTAGACATTGCAAATATAGCAAATAATCATGTACTAGATCATGGTGAAAAAGGCATACTGAGCTCTATTGAGAATTGGGAGAAAATAGGGATTCCATATGTAGGAGCATACAAATCTTTTGAAGATCAAGAAACTTTGCGTATTATTAATAAAAATGGTCTAAGAGTTTGTTTCTTATCGTATACAAAAGGACTTGGCGGTAAAAAGGTTCCAAAAGGAAAAGAATATTTAGTGAATCAGCACGGAGTCACAAAATTTGCTGGTCATAAAGATGTGGCGGGAGTTAGAAGACTTATTGACCAAATTAGAAAACGGGATTTAGCAGATGTTGTTGTTTTATCGATACATTTTGGAAAAGAATATCAAATGAAACCAACTGCATATCAATTAGAAACGGCTAGTAACCTTGCAGATGCAGGAGCGGATGTCATTATCGGGCACCACCCGCATGTTGTACAACCGTTTGATTTCCTAGTAAATTCCAAAGGAGAAACAGTGTTTACCGCTTATTCATTAGGGAATTTCTTTTCAGGACAGAAAGGTCTCTATCGACAAATTGGTGGTTATATGACAATAGACGTTGAAAAAGAAGGCAATAATAGACTTTTAAAAATAGATAATCCGACATTTAACTTAACTTATGTCGATAGTTCGGATAAAAAGGATTATAAAATGCACTTATTAAAAGACATAGTAGATACACAAACATCGATCAAAACAGATGTAGGCGAGTTTGATGCGAAAGAAGTGTATGAAAGAATGGTAAATCATACGAAAATGTATTTGCCGAATATGGAAGTGAAATAATAAGTTTTTTGGAGGAATCAAAAATGGAACAAAGATATGAATGGTTACCACATTTGTATGATACTTTAACAGATGATACATTTGGTTATCCTGTTACACCATACTCTATCGCTCTAGAAGGTTGGAGAAGGGGATTAGAATTAACATTCCACTATACTTCTGCAAAAAAGAAATCTTGGGCAAAGTACTCTCTAAGTGATGGAGAGAAGACACATAATTTTGTTGCGTCACGTGGCGATTTAGTAACCTTTGATGCGAAGGAAATTTGTAAAGATAAGTATGAAACAAAGAAATATTTAGCGAAGGCGGGCGTCCCTACACCAGCAGGAGAAGAATTTGATGCAGAAGTAACAGATGACGAAATTATTCAATTTGCAAATACCCAAGGTTATCCTTTAGTAATTAAACCGGTGGATGGTACAGGAGGACGTGGAGTTATTGCAAATATTAGAAATGAAGAAGAGTTTAAACAATCATTGCAATATGTTCGATATGAATTAGATTTTAAACATATCATTGTAGAAGATTACTTTAAAGGTGAAGATTATCGAGTATATGTAGTGGGAGATAAAGCGGTAGCGGTTGCTAAACGTATTTCACCTAACGTAATTGGAGATGGTAAGGCTACGATTTTGGAATTAATAGAACGTAAAAACAAAGAAAAAGTAGATACGAAATTATATAAAGGTAGTCAAATTAAAATTGACAAGGAATTAAAGACGTTTTTAAAGGATAATGGGTACTCATTAGATTTTATCCCAAAAGAAAATGAACGAGTTTTTGTTAAAAGTAAAAATAATGTTACCGCTGGTGGGGATCCGATAGATGCAACAGATGAATTATTTCCAGAAGCAAAAGATATAGCTGTACAAGCGTTAAATGCAATACCAGGATTAGGACATGGCGGCGTAGATGTGATGGTGAATCATGAAACGAAAGAAGCTATTATTTTGGAAGTTAATTCACAGGCAAATATTCGTTTAAATCTATTTCCAATGGAGGGGAAAGGTAGAGATATTCCTAAGGCAATCGTTGATTATTATTTCCCGAATACGAAGCAAAATTTATCGAGTCCTTTGTTTTTTGATTTTGGAGAAATTTGGAGGACATTAAAACGTAAAGAGGTTAAACATATTACAGTACCAAATCATCCTCAAGGGGATTTAACATTAGTTAGATATACAGTAAAAGGAAAAGTAAGGTATGTAAACTTTGCTAAATGGGTTAAAGAAATAGCGAATACACATCAAATTCAAGGATATGTAAAACATTTAGAGAATGGAACTGTATCTATTGTAGCTAGTGGTTTAATAGAAGATATGGAAGGTTTTAATGAAGACCTTATTAAAAATAGACCTGAGAAATATGCTGACTTTGATATTGCACAAAATATTCGTAAAACCCCGGTAATGATTGGTTTTCAAACTTTTAATCAACATTATGATATTCAGTTAATAGATGGGTATCAACCGGTGCGATTACAAGATCCTAAAAAAAAATCATCTAAAACGACCAAACGTGTAAAAAAGACAACATCGGTAAAAAAGAAAGAAAAGCCTAAAAAAGTAGTAGATACAAAGCAAAATATTAATTCTTCTGCTTCTACTGTCCAAGTGAACAAAGTAGATTATGAAAAGAAATATTACAATATAGTAAATAGCACATCTTGGAAGTTAACTAAACCAGTTCGATTAATTGGGAAAATTGTCAAAGGTAAAAAAGTATAGAAACTTTAGTAGATCATCCTTCAGATATTTGCACTAGGATGATCTATCTTTTCATATTATATTTACCGAATACAAAGGATGGATAAAATGAATATTGGAATAATGAGAAATGGTGCAAAGCCTAGTTATTTAGTCGAATTAATAGCGATTTACAGTAAAGCATATGATGTAAATATTATATATATGAGTCCAAAAGATATAAACATTGCGAAAGGTACAGTAAGTGGAAAAACATTAGTAAATGGGGATTGGATAAAGATTCAAACAAAGATACCAAAATTTATCGATATCTCACAATTTTGCTTTAAAAAGAAAAATCGTGAAATAATAGAATACCTGAGAAATAATGTATTATTATCAGATAATGGACTAAATCGAAATAATAAATTGAAATTTATTAAAGAAGTAAAGAAAGATAAAAAATTAAATCATTTAGTAATCCCTACACAAAAGGTAAATTCAATAGATGATATTATAACATTTATGGATAAGTATCAAGAAGCTATTTTAAAACCTATTGCAGGTCAATTTGGGAGAGACATATTTCTTTTGAAGAAGGATGAAGAAAAAGGATTTACATTGTATCAGGGTACAGAGGAACGATATTTAACTAGAGATGATCTTTACACATTTTTTGAAGAAAATCTGAGTACTAAAAAATATATTATACAAAAATTTATACATTCTATTACCAAACAAGGTTATCCTTTCGATTGTAGAATTAATGTAGAGAAAAATGGAAAGGGAGAATGGAGTACTGCAAGAATGTTTATTCGAATTGGTATCGGACAGAAAGTCGTTTCTAATATTAGTCAAGGTGGGGCAGTCAGTAAGCTCAAGTCCTTTTTAAATGCCAATTTCCCTGTGGAACAAGTGAAGGTAATTGAACAGCGTTTAAAAGAGATTGCAAAAACAGTTCCTTTAAAGGTGGAAGAATTAAGAAAGCAACAATTAATGACGTTAGGAATAGATGTTGGAATTGATCGTGACGGTTCCGTATATTTATTTGAAGTCAATGGAGCACCTGGAACATCACAATTACGTGCAGAAGTTGCGGAGTTAAGGGCGCAATATTATAGTTTTATAAAAAACAAAATACAATTTGAACAGAAAGGGGTTAAATAATATGATTGTAGGTTTTTTAAGGAAAACAAATACCCCACCAAAGTTAGCAAGGTTATTAAGTTATACGTGTAATTATCATGGTATATCATTGATTTATATGACTCCTAAGGGAATCAATATGGAAAAAGGAACTGTTCAAGGGAAAATGTTGATTAACAATACTTGGGAAAGAGTAGAGGTCCCTTTACCCAAATATATTGATATAAACCCTCACTTTTTTTCCTATAAAAAATATTCTAAATTAATGGAATATCTTAAGGTTAACACAAATTTATCTATTAATCGTAGGAATATTATGAAGAAAGATGTGCTACAAGAAACATTAATCAATCATGAGAGACTTCATAAATATGCTATTCCTGGTGAAAATATAGACACTTTTGAAAAATTCTTTGATTTTATAATGTTAAATAAAAAGGTTGTAGTAAAGCCTGTTAACGGTTTGCAAGGGAAATCTGTAGTAGTTCTTCAAGCAATAAATGAGAATTTATTTGTCATTGGGGAACAAAAAAGTGAAAAGCAATATACTAAGGATGAGTTAAAGGATTTATTTACTACCGTATTTAAAAAATCGAGGTATGTTGTACAAAAGTATATCACTTCTCGAACAAAGCATAACGATCCTTTTGATTGCAGGGTACATATGGAAAAAGGTGCAAATAACAGATGGCATATTGCTAATATATTTGTACGTATAGGTATTGGCCAATCGGTTGTTTCAAATGTTAATCAAGGTGGAGGGATCAGCAAATTAACATCATTTTTAGAGGTTAATTTTAAAGATAAATCAAAAGAAATTGAGCAACATTTAAAAAGAATGGCAATGGATATGGCATCTGAAATGGAAAGAATAACAGAAACTCAATTATCTACGATGGGATTAGATGTAGGAATTAATCCAGAGGGAGATTTATATATATTCGAAATAAATAGTTTACCAGTTGTTAGCCCTCAATTATCCGAAGTAACTCTACTACGTGCACAGTACTATAAATATATGTTAGAACATAATGAAAAGGAAAAATTTAAAAAAGAACAGGATAATATTATAGAGTCAAAAGCAGAAATTCAGAAATTAAAAAAACAACTAAAGCAGATTGAATCTAGTACGTCATGGAAAGTAACAAAACCAATCAGAAGTATTGGTAGAAGATTGCAGGGAAAAAATTTTTAATAGTTGTATTAAAAGTACTATTTTTATTGTGATAACTAATAACACAATTTGAATAAAATGTTAATTGTTTTATTAAATCATATTAAGGTATTGGTGTATGGTTTTATTCAATAAAATTTTTATAATGAAGAATGTATTTGTGTTTATAGGTTAGAAGATAGAAACACACATCTAAAGTGGTGCTAGTATAGTTTCATGGACACATCTAAGTTAAATTTATACAATGACTTTTAAGGAGGATGTGTCCG
>NZ_JBBKBG010000025.1:0-39921 GCF_037892545.1 Pseudogracilibacillus sp. ICA-222130 | reverse complement strand
CCAGGTAGTGGTGTGCTCTATACAATACCTAAAAAGTGTAGTTTAGGTGGCAATGGTAGAGTTTCAGTAACTAGTGAATATATTGCTGGAACAACTGCGATTAGTTTAGTTGAAACATCCACATCAGATGACCTTGAGGATTGGACTTCGTGGCAAACAATTGGACCAACAGGTGAATTAATTTCACCTAATAGAGCTTATATCCGCTATCGCATTACTTTAACGACAGAAGATGAAACGAAAACACCGAAACTAATAGAAGTTATATTGCATGATATCCCCAAACCCGCCTATGAAAAGCTTGGATTTGCTAGACCCGTGGTTTTGGATAGTAATGGGGCTTGGGATGCTGTTTTGGAAAATGCTTATGATGTTATTGTGACGAGTGAAATTAATGGAGCGGATATTTTAGAGTTTAAGATTCCTTTTCACGATTTAAAAAGGGAAAGTATTGAAAACGAAAAACAAATTCAAATCGTAGACGATGTGTATCGCATACGAACGATAACGGATGAAAAAAGCCAAGAAGGTAATATCATCACTCACGTATATGCAGAAGCAGATTTTTATGACTTAGCTTTTAGTACGGATAAACAGCCTATTGAATTTAATGCAGATACTGCTGATGTCCCAATGAAATATGCGTTAGAAGGAACGGAGTGGTCTGTTGGAAATGTGAATGTAACTACAAAGCGGACGTGGGAATCAGAGGAGAAAAATGCATTATCTATATTACGAGAAGTGCAAAACATCCATGGTGGAGATTTAATTTTTGATAGTGCGAATCGTTTAGTTCATTTACTGACATTTGGCGGGAAAGATAGTGGTGCGTTATTTAGTTATAGAAAGAATATGAAAAGTATTCAAAGAACAGTGGATACAAGAAGTTTAGTGACAAGATTATACGCATACGGTAAAGATGGCATGACATTTTCATCTATCAATAATAACAAAGCATATGTAGAAGATTATAGCTTTACATCAGAGGTACGGATAGCAACACTTGATGCCTCATCCTTTAGCAACCCTTATCAAATGTTAGAGTTTGCAAATATGAGATTAGGACAATATGCAAAACCGAGAGTGTCGTATGTTTTAACAGCAATGGACCTATCTGTACTAACTGGTTATGAACATGAGGAATGGGATCTAGGAGATATTGTTACCGTTAACGATAAAGAATTAAATTTACAAGTGAAGACTCGTATCGTACGCAGGCAGTACAATTTGCAAGAACCATGGAAAACAGTGATTGAATTATCGACAAAATTAAAAGAATTAGGTGATTCATCAGCCCAGTGGGATAAGGCTGCAGATATGCTACATGACACAGATGTGCTTGATCGGCAGGAAATAAAAGATTTAGTACCGTTTAATCATTTGAGAAATTCAAGGGCAGATGATGGATTTACGTATTGGGTGAATTCTGGTTTTACAGTTGACCCTAACAATGGTGCAAGCGGTGATGCATCTTTTAAAGCAGAAGGTGTTTTGGGAATGACGAAATCTATGTATCAAACCGTATATCCAGCAAATCGAAAGAATTATACTATATCCGCACAAATTGGTTCTGAAAATCTAGAGAAAGGGCCAAATGGGCAAGTAGGGATTGAAGTGGAAATTGAATACGAAGATGGATCGATTGAAAAGAGAATTATTGATTTATATTAGAGGTGTTTGAAATGGTTTTTTTTACTCAAACTGCACATGCAATTACTCCAAAAGGATCTGGGAAAATTAAGAAATTAACAATTCGATTATTTGTAAAAGATTGCACCGGGACAGTGTATTTTACAGATATTCTTTTGCAAGGTGGCTCAATCGCTACTGGGTGGGTTGGGCATGTATCAGAAATAAAGTGGACTCTTGATGGTTAGGTGATTCGAATGGCGATACAATTTACTCGATTTAGTGAAACGATACGTGTGAAAGAAGATAAAAGAGTCGTAAATGTAACTTTGAAATTGTTCGTTACAGACTGTACGGGGACGATTTATTATACAGATATACAACTTCAAGAAGGCGATAAGCTAACGGGATATGTCTTAAACACAGAAACCTCACTTGAAAAATATAGAGAAGAAAGCGGGGTTCTCCCAGTTCGTTTCTATAATGGAGTGGTTAGAAGTAAAGAAACGATTGTCATATTTAATCTGGGAACAACATCTGCAGGACTGGATTGTCATATCACACCCCTTCAATCAATGAAAGCAGGAAGTATTAAACTTTCGCAAGGATATGGATCCCACCATATGAAATTTAAAGCTGTAGCAAATCCAGATGACACATTTTCATTATTAGCTTCCACTAGAGAAGTATTGCGAAATCAAAGCAAAACAGAAAAAGAAGGGTTTTATCAATATACCGCAGCATCTGATAGTAAGCACATTGTAGAACTCGAAGAAGGAAAAGCAGCACGAGTTTTATTTGAATTCCAGGAAATGCAAGAAGGAAGTGGCAAGCAATGAGTCAATATCTAGAAGGCAAAAAGACAATGGTGTGGAGTTTCATGGGAAACGCAAGAATGTATGAGGCTTTAAACAAATACGGGGATAGGCTTGATACGGTAGGTATATTTACATTTGAGGTAGATATTACAGGTACTATTAAAGAAACAGGGACAAGTATATCGAGCATGATGCCATATATCAATAAATGGCCGCATATAAAATGGTTGCTAACAATCATGAATCATGGAACGGCATCAATATTTACAGCAATCAGAAATAACACAAATGGTGCAAAGGATAAGTTTTTATCTGAAATCGTTCGAATCATGAATAAGTATCCATGGTGTGATGGTGTTGATATTGATTTGGAACGTGGTGGTGGTTATGAAAATAAAGATGCTGCGAACCTCCTGTTTAAAGATATCTATCAAACTGTCAAACAACATGACTCATCAAAACTAGTCAATATCTGCTTACCTGGAATGACAGGGGTTCAAGGTTCTGTTGGTGGAGAAAACTGGTGTGTTTATGAAGACTTAGATCCTTATTGTGATACGGCTGCGATTATGAGTTATGGGATGGCTTGGGCGGGTTCCGCTCCTGGTCCAGTTTCCCCGCGAGATTGGTTGGAAGGTATTTATAATTATGCAACAAGCGTCATGTCTCCAAAGAAGATATTCTTAGGTCTTCCAGGTTACGGTTGGAACTGGCGAATTGATGATACACCTCAGAATTTAAATAGGGTTTATCGTGGTACGTCCAACACCTATTATGCTGCACAACTTTGGATGACAGGTGGTTATAACTTTACAAATGATGCACCACCGCAACCGATGATTCCTATCATTGCTTATTGGGATGATTACGATAAAGTCCCATGGGCATTGCCACATGTCTATGATTACATGGAAGGTCCAGATGCAGTTACGAGAACCAATCCATTAATTGCAGAAGATTATAACCGAAGAAGCTTTTTAACAGCGTATAGTAAACAACAAAAGACGGAGTTTGGAAATATATATATTGACCGTCAAGGCAGTAATTATGATAGTCATGCGGGAATTGTATCTGATTCTTCTCAGATGGTTACTCTCGGTGAAAACGGTGAAACGATATATAATTTCACATTACAATCTAGTGGAACTTATGACATTGCAGTAAGAATTGGTTTTCCATTTTGGGATAAGAATTCTATTAAGATATCAATTGATAATGATGAAACAACTATTAAAGAGAGTAGGCTATGGTGGCCTTATTGGAGAACAACTTGTTGGTTAACGTTAAAGAAGAATATATCCTTAACAGCAGGTGCACATACCATCAAAGTTAAAGCAGGAATACCTGGTGTACAGTTTTATGGTTTTAGAGTTTGCTCAGACTTTCAACAATCATCTAGCGCGGGTGAAGCGGAGTTCTTACTTGCACCTAGAAAGTTTAAAGGGGTAAATGGTCAAATGGTGGAACCAGATCGTGCATTTAAATTAACGACCGAAGTATTGAGAAGAAAACCAGACTCAGCCCTTATTTGGTACGAAGACTTCAGGGATGAAAATCCGCTACCTAGCAATTATTGGACAACCCTAAGCGGTGAATGGGAAGTATGGAAAAAAGATGATTTTAACAATCCACGTCCTTATGCACAGCTTGATGGAAAAGGTGAATTGACATGGAGATATTCAGATTTTAAAGATATACACATTAGAGCAAGAATTGGATTCCCACAAAACGGAAGTGGGAGAGCAGGAGTTTTTTGTGGAGATTTGTTTTGCTGTTTAAATTATACTTCTCAACGTCTAGAGTTGTATAAAAGTAATTCATTACTGGGTAGTTATAATGTTCAAATTGAACGAACATCAAACGCTAATTTACGAACTGCTCCTAATCTGTACACGATTGAAATGCGAATTCGTAATAATTCTGTCAGGGTGTATTCCGGGGCAGCAAACACATTCAGATTTAAAGTGGATATAAATGATTTCAGTGGAGGCTCTGCAGGAATTCGTTCAGATAACCGCATGATATCTGACTTACTTCGTTTAGGAGATGCATGGACATACGAACCATATGAAAGTGTAGATATAACTTTTCCAAATGGAAACACAGTAGAATTTGGAAGAATACCAAGAACAGGTGTTACTTGGGATAATGAGTTCCAAGTCTTTAAAGTAAATAATGATGTGGAAGAGATAAGCACAAGAAATGATGATATATCAATGGATTATGATTTCTTTCACTCACAAGAATTACCACTAATTGCGGGAAATGATTATACCGTCAAAATAAAACCAAAGGACATTAACCTTTGGATATCACGTTTATTTTTAGGAGATGCGGATGGTTTTTCAATTCTTTATTATCAAGATGTTGATAGCTTGGTTTATTGGGCAAATGAGGCAGCTTACAGGTGGAAATTACGAGGCATTGCCATTTGGTCATTAGGGCAGGAAGATATGCGAGTGTGGGAAGCATTACCCAAACAAATATGAATAATTCAAGGGTGTCTACAAAATGTGGACACCCTTTTTATATAGATGTTTTAAAACTGAAGGGGGAAATATTCTATGAAGGATATATGGAACTGGATACAAATCATCGTTACAGCACTAGGTGGATTTATTGGTTGGTTTTTAGGAGGGCTAGATGGCTTTTTGTATGCCTTGATCATATTGGTTGTTGCTGATTATATCACTGGAATTATGTGTGCAATTGTTGATAAGGAACTGTCTAGTGAGATTGGTTACCGAGGGATATTTAAGAAGGTATTAATTTTTATACTGGTAGGTGTCGGGCATATGATTGACACACATTTAATAGGGGATGGCAGCGTTCTTAGAACAGCAGTCATCTTTTTTTATTGCTCGAATGAAGGGATTTCCATGCTAGAAAATGCTTCACGCTTGGGTTTACCAATACCTGAGAAGTTGAAAAATGCACTTGCTCAGTTACACAATAAAGGAGGAAATGAATCATGAATTTAAAAAAGTTATATTTAACGAAGAATGAATGTTACAAAGCTGGAAGGAAAATCACACCAAAAGGAATTATGGTTCATAGCACAGGGGCAAACAATCCGAATTTAAAGCGTTACGTTGGCCCAGACGATGGATTGTTAGGAAAGAATCAATACAACAATCACTGGAACCAGCCACGTCCAGATGGCAGACAAGTGTGTGTTCATGCTTTTATCGGAAAGTTAAAAGATGGGTCGATTGCAACCTACCAAACATTACCTTGGAATCATCGTGGTTGGCATGCGGGTGGAGATGCGAATAATACACATATTGGTTTTGAAATCTGTGAGGATAACTTAACAGATAGAACTTACTTTAATAAGGTATATAAAGAAGCAGTTGAACTTGCTGCTTATCTTTGTAAACAATACAAACTAACGGAGAAAAATATCATCGGCCATTATGAAGGGTACCAGAAAAAAATCGCTAGTAATCATGGCGACCCACGTCATTGGTTTTCAAAACATGGTAAGTCAATGGATACGTTTAGGGCAGATGTGAAGAAGGAATTAGCGAAAGGTACGTCAACATCTAAACCATCAACTGGTGGAAAGAAACTATATCGTGTACAGATTGGTGCGTATAGTGTTAAAAAGAATGCTGATAAGCAGCTGGAAAAAGCAAAGAAAGCTGGGTTTAAAGATGCGTTTGTGAAGTATGAATAAATAAAAACAACCGAAGAGTAGTTAAACTCTTCGGTTGTAACTTAAATGACTATTTAATCTTCCACAATCGCGCCCTTCGTATTATAAGGTTAGCCAGTCTTTTCTGGTTGACCTATTTTTTATAGGTTTTATGATTAAGGTAGCCGGGGTAGGACGTTCGCGCCCGTGGGACATCGATCCCGTCCGCTATACCGTCCACCCTCTCCTTGTAGAAACATGTTTGAGGCTGGTTGGGACACAGATCCCGTATAACAAGCGAAGCTATGACACTACGAGCGATAAAGAGGCGAACCGGCAAATCTATTAAAAGGAGTGTGTTTGTATATGGACCCTGTAATCGGCTTGGATGTCGCTAAAGGTGAAAGTCAAGTTCAAGCCTTTTTACAAAGGAAAGAAACATATAAGCAAAGTTTTAAGTTTACTCATGATCTACCAGGACTTCAATCATTCCATAGATTTTATCAAGAGTTAGAAAAGGCTTCGGGTCAGCCTCCGGCTATTATATTTGAATCAACAGGACATTATCATGAACCTGTACTACATTTCCTTGAGGATAATAATATAGCGTATTATTTAGTTAATCCAGTGATTTCCTTTGAAGCTAGGAAAACTAATTTACGTCAAGTAAAAACGGATAAAGCTGATGCCTATCATTTAGGCGAGCTTTACTACAAAGAAGATCTGGAAATCTATCAAAAGAAAACTGAGAAGGCTCTTAATTTGCGTCTTTTAACGAGACAACACAGTGCTTTAACCGATAGTTATGTCCAGATAAAACTTCAATTTCAAGTAGCTATGGATCAGGTTTTTCCTGAGTATCACACTGTTTTTAGTGATTTATATGGCAAGCTATCATTGAACACTTTATTAAATTATCCTACGGCTTTAGACGTTCATAAAGTCGCTGATGAGAAGTTAGCTGAAGAGATGCGTCAATTTGGAGCTAGACGTTCACATGAATGGTTTTTAGACAAGGCACGGAAGCTAAAGGATGCGGCAAAACGCAATCCATTTCAGTCTCAAATTAGCTATGGGCAACTTATCAGCTTGCGTATGTATATCCGTATGCTTTTCCAATATCAAGAGCATCTCTCAAAATTATTAAAAGAAATCAGTATCTTAGCTAAGTCTTTTGAAGAATACAGATTAATCCAATCCGTACCTGGCATCGGAGATAAGATTGCTGCAACAATCATCTCTGAAATCGGTGATATCAACCAATTTGAGAACCCTAAAAAGGTAGTAGCCTATGCAGGATTGGATCCATCCGTTTTTGAATCTGGCAAGTTTAAAGCCTCTATCAATCGAATTACGAAAAGAGGTTCATCGAGATTGAGACAAACGCTATACACGACTGTTCAATGTGGTTTAGCCAAAGGAAGAAATAAAAAGCTCATAGCCTTTTATGAACGGAAAAGAAACGAAGGCAAACCACACAAAGTTGCTCTTATTGCTTGTGCGAACAAGCTTGTTCACTGGCTGTATGCCATGTTAAAACGTCAAGAAGTCTTTGTAGATCAAGTGTAATCAACTTTATCCCTTTACGTTTTTTTCCTTTAAATCAAAAGGCTTATTAAGTATGCCTACTTTTAGTGTAACATGCTTTTTAAAACTTTTTTAGCATTAATTGTTGACAGCTATTAGCTGGTATAATGGAACAAAAAGATTTGAATTCCTGTTATAAAAAAAGGATCAATTTTGAACTCTCTCCCAAAGTTGATCCCTTAACGATTTAGAAATCCCTTTGAGAATGTTTATATACATTCAAGGTAACCAGCCAACTAATGACAATGATTCCTGAAAAAAGTAATAACAAATTACTATACAGATAAGTTGACTGATCAACTTCCATAGGTAACAACCTTTGATCAAGTAAGGGTATGGATAATAAACCACCTACAATTGCAATACCTGTTCCCTCTGATAAAAAGCTGGTAAAGTTAAGCAAACTCATTCCAGCACCAGCTTCCTGCTGTTTCAAGCTACTTGAAACAATTGTTGATATAACTGTTTTGGTGAACGAAAGCCCACCTAAAACAAATACGATTATAATTGTCATGAACCATGATGTTGTTTCTAAAAGAAAGGAAGCAGTTAAAAAGCTAACAGAAAGAAACGTAACTCCGATGTTTAACACGTATAAAGGACCTCTTCTATCAACAAGTATCCCACCAATGTAGCCGAAAATAATGACACTCATTGTTCCAGGGAAAATAATTACACTTCCGATTTCGGCAGTACTTAGCTGGTGAACATCTTTCATCATATAAGGAACCATAGAGACAAACCCTGCTACTGTTCCAAATATAATTCCCCCACAAAGAACTCCAATCATAAAAGGTATATTTTTCCCTAATCCGGGATCAACAAAAGGATCTGTTACTTTCCTGATATGTTTTACAAATATCAGGAATGACAGCACGCTAACGATAAGAAAAGAAATGCTATATGATGTTGTAAACAACATAAAAAATACAATGCCTACAGACATTAGTATAATTCCTTTGATATCAAAATGACCTTTTATCCTTACTTCTTTCTTTAATAATTTCATAAGAAACGGAACAGTGATAATTGTTATCATAGGAATGAGTAGAAGATAGGACCAATGAATATAATGGGCTATCATTCCACCAATCGCTGGACCGACTCCTTCTCCCATGGCTACTATCGATCCAATAAGACCAAATGCTTTACCCCTATTTTCCTTTGGAATATAGCGCGCAACTACAACCATTACGAGTGCTGGAAATGCAGCTGCACCAGCCCCTTGAATAAAACGAGCCATAATAAGTAAGGAAAAGAAAGAATGGCCAACAAACCCAATTACCGACCCGAAACAATTTATTATAATTCCAAATAGGAGTAACCTTTTGATGCCTAATTGATCAGATAGCTTTCCATATACAGCTGTTCCAATGGAAAAGGTTAACATAAAGGCTGTGTTCACCCAGTTTGTACTCGCAGGTGGTTTATTAAAATCATTTGCAATATCAGGTAATGAGACGTTCAAAACCATTTCATTTAATACGCTAAAAAAAGATAAAATGCAAAGCCAAATTAAAATTTGGTTGTGTCGTAAATTCGATTGTGAATAGGATGTATTCACATTTCACCCTCCAATAATGAGGGCAGACGTAGTTTATAGGGTTAATGATACGCTTCCCTCTTTTAATTGAACCCTGTTACATTCATTACACTTCATAATTAATTCCTCCTAAACTTGATTAAAACATTTTACCACATATAAACTAAGTTTTAAATTCAGTATTTCATCACTTATACAACAATATGGCCCGTTTGTTGAATAATCTACTTTCATTATATCTAGAACTTCAATTACATATCAACTATTAATCAACATATTACAGAAATAAGGGTTCGAATTCCCACTTTTTTTCGCATATAGGTAGAAGACTATTTAGGAGGAAAACCATATGCGAATGACACAACTCTCATCTGAGCATCAAACACCTAATCATAAACCATCAAAACCAACTGAAGGACAACTTCAAAACGAACTTAATTATCATCTTGCTGAAAAAATGCTCATGAAACTACGTGAAAAAGAACTCATTTCAAAGGAAGAATTCAATCAAATAAGCAAATTAAATCGTCAAAAATTCAATCCCTTATTAGGCCCTTTAATGTGCGATAAACCTTGATATAACAGTGGTCTAACGCTAATATGTCACATACAAGAAAAAGGGGTGAGTGGATGAGAAAGATAACAACACTTGATATGACAACATTTTCAGTAGTAAAACCGAAACAAAAGGTCGCTGCCTATATACGAGTGTCAACATCGAATGAGGATCAATTGATTAGTTTAGAAGCACAAAGACGACACTACAAAATTTTAATTGAAAATAATGATGAATGGCAACTCGTTGATATTTATAGTGATGAAGGCATCACAGGGACCAAAAAGGATAGACGATCAGGATTACTTCGATTAATATCTGACTGTGAAAAAGGAAAGATTGACTTCATTTTAACGAAATCAATTAGTCGATTTGCGAGAAACACAATTGACTGCTTAGAGTTAGTCAGAAAATTGATGGACTTAGATGTTCACATTTATTTTGAAAAAGAAAACATCAATACAAATTCTATGGAAAGTGAACTCATGCTTTCAATTTTAAGTAGCCTTGCAGAAAATGAATCAGTGTCACTTTCCGAAAACAGTAAATGGTCGATTAGACAACGATTCAAACGTGGAACCTATAAATTATCATATCCACCATACGGTTACCATTATATCGATGAACAAGTAGTTGTAAATGAAGAACAAGCAAAAGTAGTCAAACGGATATTTAATAGTGTGCTTAAAGGAGTGGGAACAGAGCGGATTGCCAGGCAGTTAAACGAAGAAGGTATTCCGACAAAACGAAATGGCAATTGGACAGGGTCTACGATACGTGGAATTGTTAAGAACGAAAAGTACACTGGGGATGTTCTGCTTCAAAAGACTTTTACTGATGAGCATTTTAACCGAAAAATAAATCAAGGTGAATTGGATCAATACCTAATTGAAAATCACCATGAAGCAATCATCACACATGCTGATTTTGAAGCCGCTAATCGGATGCTAGAATATCAAGCAAGCCAAAAGAATGTAGCTGCTGGAAGTAGAAAGTATTTAAATCGCTATCCTTTTTCAGGAAAGATTGAATGTGCGGAATGTGGCGATACCTTTAAAAGAAGAATTCACACTTCCACGCATAGTAAATATATCGCTTGGTGCTGTTCTACACACATTAAAAACAAAGATAAATGTTCGATGCTTTTTATAAGAGAAGAACGTATTCATCAGGCATTTATTACGATGATGAATAAGCTAAAGTTTGGTTATAGTTATGTATTAATCCCACTATCCAAACAACTAGAAACGTCAAACCAAGATGAAAACTATCAAATGATTACCGAAATAGAAGAACAACTCGAAGTTACAAAAGAAGAACTAAATACATTAATTCAATTAATGACAAAAGGGTTTTTAGAACCAGCAATTTTTAATGAACAGAAAATCGAATTGTCCCAAAGACACATGAAGTTAAAAGAAGAAAGAGAGCAGTTACTGTATTTAATCAATGACGGTTCAAATCAGCTAAGTGAAGTGAAGTGGCTCATTAAATATTTTAAGCAAGGAAAATTCAGAGATGCATTTGATGAAGAATCTTTTCAAGATATTGTAAAAAAGATAATTGTATATTCACCAAATGAGATAGGATTTCATTTGAATTGTGGCATTACATTAAGGGAGGGGGTTAAGCGCTGATGGCACATACACCTTTTGGATATGCAATAGTAAACGGAAAAATTGAAACTCATGCCAGAGAATCTGAGCAATTAAAGCTTTTAATCCAGTCATACTTATCTGGAAAATCTTTAGCTAATGCAGCAAAGGATTCTGGTATCAATCGATCACATGGTGGAATTACTAGAATATTAACAGATGAAAGGTATCTGGGAAATGAAATATTTCCTAGCTTAATTTCAAAAGAGCAATTTGAAAAATTGAAAGAAGAAAGGTTTAAACGAGCGAAGAAGCTAGGTCGATTAAATAGAACAAAAGAGAAAGAATCATTTACACCACCATTCGCATTTACAATCGGAAAAGTGGAGGATAAATACGACAATCCCATTAAACAAGCAGAATATGTATATAGCTTAATAAAAGAAGAGGTGACTTAAAATGACCTTAGCAAGAAGCGTAACCGTTATCCCAGCGAGAAGAAGAACAAGAAATGTTGATGCAGAGGAAAAGAAAAAATTAAAAGTGGCAGCTTATTGTCGGGTATCAACGGATAGCGAAGAACAAGCAACTAGTTATGAAGTTCAAGTGGAACACTACACTACCTATATTCAGAACAATCCTGAATGGGAACTTGCAGGAATCTATGCAGACGATGGCATATCTGGAACAAACACAAAAAAGCGTGAGCAGTTTAATAAAATGATTGAAGATAGCATGAATGGAAAAATCGACATGATTATTACAAAATCCATCAGTCGATTTGCGAGAAACACGCTGGACTGTTTAAAATACATCAGGCAATTGAAAGATAAAGAAATACCTGTCTTTTTTGAAAAAGAGAATATTAACACCATGGATGCAAAAGGTGAAATTATGCTCACCATCATGGCATCCCTAGCACAACAAGAAAGTCAGTCACTTAGCCAAAACGTAAAACTAGGAATACAATACCGATACCAGCAAGGTGAGGTGCAAGTGAACCATAATCGCTTTCTAGGCTATACCAAAGATGAGAACAACAAACTAGTCATTAACCCAGAACAAGCGAAAATCGTTAAACGGATTTACCGGGAATATTTAGAAGGAGCAAGTTTAGTTCAAATAGCACGTGGACTTGAAGCGGATGAAATACTTACCGCAGCTAAACGGTCTAAGTGGAGACCGGAGTCGATTAAAAAGATACTGCAAAATGAAAAATATATTGGGGACGCATTACTTCAAAAAACATATACCGTAGATTTTTTAACGAAGAAACGAGTTGTCAACAATGGTCACGTTCCACAATACTATGTAGAAAATAATCATGAAGCCATCATTCCAAGGGAAATTTATCTACAAGTTCAAGAAGAAATGATGCGAAGGGCAAATATACGAAATGGAAAAACAGGAAAGAAACGTGTGTATAGTAGCAAGTATGCATTGTCGAGTATTGTATTTTGCAAAGAATGTGAAGATGTCTTTCGAAGGGTTCATTGGAATAATCGCGGATGCAGGTCCATTGTATGGCGGTGCGTCAGTCGACTAGAGAGAAAAATACTTCTTTGTAGTGCAGAAACAATCAGAGAAGATGAACTTCACCAAGCAATAGTACAAGCCATCAATGAAGTGCTGGGAAACAAAGGAGATTACCTGAATATATTAATAGAAAATATTGAAACTGTGTTAAATGAAAATGCGGATAAACCAACAGCTGACATTGATGAAAAATTAGAAGGACTTCAAATGGAATTGCTTAGGCTTGCAAACTCAAAAGAAGATTACGAGGATGTAGCAGAAGAAATATACCGATTGCGGGAGCTGAAGCAGGAGGTCATGATGAAAAATGCAGCACGAGAGGGGCTCAGGCAACGAATTGACGAAATGACAAAGTTTTTAAAAGAGCAACCGCAGCAACTTGAAACGTATGATGATTTACTTGTAAGGCGATTGATTGAGAAAATAACAATTCATGAAAGACAATTAACAATTGAATTTAAATCGGGGATTGAAATTGAAAAAGAAGTATGAAAAAAGCTTTAATTTATCTTTTTCATGTTTAAGAATTTTAATTTATGGGGGTGATTAATTATATTACAACTAGATTACAGTAAAGAAATGAATCCTGTATATAGTCGGATGAGACTGCAATGAGAAAAGAGAGAAATAAAAGCTTGTATACACGAAAATAGCTGGAAATATAAATTTAATGAATAGATAACTTTAACCTCGAATTTATCGAATATAACAACTAAGCAACCAACAATCCTCAAAGATGGTTGGTTGCTATAATTTATCAAACTATCGAAATTTTATAAGAATCCAAGGCATTCGATTATGTATTTTGAGATGGGTATAGTATATTTAGTTTTTCTCTTACAGAATCAACAAGGCCTAGGGTAAATTCTCTTTTGCTGTTTTTAGTCCAAGTACCATTTTCTATATCCTCATTATAGGCATTCATAATACTTGGAATTATTTCTATAAAGGAATTTAACAGGATTCTTGGGGTCTTTTCCTCATCGTGTAATATCATGTATTCACCTGTGTAGCTTTCTACCAGAATGTCGAGTTGGGAGTTCTTTGAATAAAATCTTAACTCTAAAGTTTCGGATCCCCGAATGATACGGGCTTCAACCTCAGTCATGACATCCATTTCAACTAAAAATGACAGTGAACTTAGCATATTCATAATTTCATTACCGGAACCAGAAAGAATTGCCTGTTTTTGACTTCCTTCGCCTTTGAAACCGGTTATTCGATTAATCTTTAGAGAGTCTTCTTCATCTAATATGGTGGAACCATTCATAAAACGGGATAATAACCAAATGAAGAAATCCTCGGTGATGTTAAATGATTGTGCTTCAATTATTTTATTTTTATCTGAATTATTTATTACTCGTAAAATCCTTAATGCTGCTGGACCTCTGGCTTTATCTACAAGATATTGAGTCCGTACTCCATCAGTATAAATTACAATTCTACCGAACGTTTTCTTTAATCTTTCAGCAGAAATAGGATTTGATTCTTGTCCGGCTATAACAGTATCATACTCATATTTTATGTAATTAAATGTAAACTCAGTACCTTTAATTTTAATTTTTTGATTCTCATCGTAAACTTTGGAAACTTGATACAATAGTGGTTCATTTGTAAATGGATCAATTTCATCAGTCCGCCAACTCTTGAAATTTAAGATGTTATGTAAAATATCATCCATTGATATGAAAGAACCGTTATCATCTGTTAAATTATCTATATATTTACTGAACAAAAATATCCCTCCTATTCGGCTTCATAATGTATTGTTAATTTATTTGTATTCTTAGAGTACCTAAAACTGCTTCCATGAACTTTCGCAATAATCTCACCACTTCTTCCTGTTTCTAGATAAAGTGGATTCATGGTTATATCGAAATAAAAGAGACTAACCTCACTATCGCTATTTTCAACAATTCCGGATAAATCAATAATATATTTCTGTGAATCGTTTTCACTTTGCATCAGATCTGGAGACCCTTTTGTCATTACGTCTACCCATTTTGGGAAGGTTACTTCTATGGTGCCGTTTATTTTCTTTAAGTTACCGCGAACAACTATTTTTATTTCGGTTGCTCTTGGCTTATCTGTCAAGCTGATTTTATTTGATTGATCTTTTCTTTCAGTAATATTTACTTTCACACTTGTTCTTTTTGAAAGTAAACATAATAGAATGATATTTAAAAATGCCGTATAAATTGCAACGCTAACAGTGACATGCCACGTGGGTTCAGAAAATTTAAAGAGAAGGGTGGTAATTTGAAAACAATCGGCCACTAAGTATGATATTCCAGCAAAGATAGCAGTTGCTAGAGTTTTAAAAATATCTGATTGGAATTTATCATTCATTAAGATAGTCCTCTACTATCTTTTGTAAATAATTAGCAAAGACTACATCCTTTGCACTCCCAAATAACAAGCCATTAGAATATAATTCACAAAATGGATATTCATCATCTATTTTTTTCGACATTTTTATTTTATCAATGAAAATTGAACCTTCATCTAAGGCCCAATCTAGGTAGTTACTCAATTTATTAAAGTTAAGCGGATTAGATCTAATCATTTCAACGAAAGAGTTTATTTCCTGTTTAGTTTCTTCATCTACACTTGGGTCATCAATGTGTATAGATATTAATGTCCATTCATCTCTAAGCATAGATTCTGTGATTGTTAGCATAAGTTCAGTATTAATAATCACTTGGGAAAAACCATTTTCGTAGTTTTTTTTCATAATCTCGGTATAAGAACTATTTTTTCCTATTTGATTAAATTGGTATAGAGATGCAGTGAAACCATTTTCGATTTTCTTTTTTAATATTTTTCCATAATCAGCCATTGGTTTATCTCCCTCCTAATTTAATCAAATTATAACTATTATAATACCAAATTATAACCTGTAAAGATACTATTTAAATATGCAGTATTTAGTTTAGAGTTTATTTGTGCATTATCGATATGTTCCCACGAACATACTAAATAGTCGACATGTTCCCGCATACGACCGTTTTGCTATAAATCGCAAATACATCAATTGTATCAACTCGTCCCATGTGGAGTGTGTGGCGTGGATGTCTAGGGAATTGTCCCACTAAAATAAAGTCTTACGATTTAAAATAAAGTTCTTCTAAAAATCGAGTCTTTTCTCTGTGGATAGTTAAAATAAACATTTACTATTTTAAAGAAAAGCAAGGCTTTTAAACCTGAAAAGAACGGAAAAAATCATGAAAAGAGTGAGGGTAAGTTCAAACTTATCACCTTGCTCTTTTTCTGTTTCTAATCCTATTATATCAACATTTATAGTGATTTATTCCAGTCATTTACTCTGATCTGTTCGAGCCTTTCCGAGCCGATTCAACGACCAAGAATCAGCGTTATATAGCTCCTCTTATTTCCTAATTCTTTTCTCTGTTATTTTGTAAAACTTTATTTTAAAAGGGCAAAAAACATGGGGAAAAACGAGCGGAAAAGGAAGAATATGGATGGAAAAAGTGTCAAAAACGCTCTTTTTAGGAAAACATTATTTTAACTGGAAACGGTGGAATGCGGGTTTGGGAAGGGTGATTTCGGAAGAGTTTATTATGGTTGTACAAGAAATGACCTATTAAAATAAAGTGATAAAAAATATTTATAAATGTCAAGATAACATCCGCACCTCCGAAATGAAGTGGGGAACATTCTCCTTTCATCCTTATAACCTACAAACATAACAAGGCTAAAGGATGAAAATGTTGAGGGAAATTATTTAGGCTTTGATAAAATGATTGATCAATTATAATTAAACATTTTTTCTAGCTCGTAATTTCGGGAGCATTTGTTTCAAGCTTTCCCATGATTGTATTTGGAATCATAAAACCGTCGTTTTGTTTTTTAAAAAAGGTTTTTAAAAGGAGTATTAAGTTCGTTCTTTTTTAGAACACAACCTATGAAGGAGGATCATGTATAATTAAGTTCGCAAAAGTAGAAAGAGGAAAAGCCATCGGCAACTCCGAATAGGTAAGTGTCTCGCAAACCAAAAGGAGTTGAAGACGATGGCTTACCCGAATTCTACCTTATCTTTTGAACAAATGCTATTACAATTCATGTCGGAACAAGATCCCATGTTTTCCATGCTGCAGTGGCTCTGCAAACAACTGATGGAGGCTGAATTAGCAGCGAAGATCAATGCCCAGGTTAAACAATTTGGATTGACACTTAAATCAGTAACATCATTTGATTCTGGCAATCTATTGTTAAGATATGAGTTGAAAAAATGATATAGAAAATATCGACTACTTGCTGTGCTAACAGGTTATGAAAATTGACTAATTCATTTGGTTTATGTTGGTATGATATTTACGTAAGGGAAAACTGTCCTAAATAAGCACAAAATGACAGGATTTAGAGGGTTTAATAAGTTAACATGTAATTAAGGAGTGAACCATATGGCACTGGTAGAATCATTACAAAAAGCAATCGAATACATGGAAGCCCATCTGCTGGATGACATTACGATTAAAGACATTGCTGAACAAGCTCATCTATCTCCCTATCATTTTCAACGTACTTTTGTTATTTTGACGGATATGACTGTAGGAGAATATTTGAGGCGACGCCGCCTGACAAAAGCAGCTCATGAATTATGCAACAGTTGTACAAAGATTATTGACCTTGCCTACAAATATGGCTATCAAACTCCTGAATCTTTTACCAAAGCATTTCATAAACAACACGGGCTTACGCCGAGTGAAGCGCGTAAAGGAATGGGCAATTTACAATCTTATAACCGCCTGGTGATACAGGTGAATGTGAAAGGAGTCGAACCGATGAATTATCAATTGATAGAACGGGAATCCTTCCAGGTTGTGGGGGTGAAAGAACGGCTTAATTGTGACGGGGATATCGGTCCGTCTCGGGATATCGGTCGTTTTTGGTCCCAAGTCGGGCAGGACGGTACTATTAACCAATTGCTAGGCTTGAATAACGGTCAAATATCAGGTTTAATTGGAGCAACAGTAGATTATAGTAAAGAGGACAATGAGATTGAATATTGGGTGGGTACTGAATACAAAGGTAGCACACCTGATGGATTATTCAGCTACGAAGTATCTGCTGCAAAGTGGGCGATTTTTGAAGCCGTGGGGCCCGTAGCTGATGTGGTGCCGAAGACATGGAAAAAAATATATTCAGAGTGGTTTCCGTCCAATGATTATGAACATAGCGGTGCACCGTCTCTGGAAGTATATAAAAGTCCTGATCCGACCAGCTCCACAGCTAAAACTGAAATCTGGGTTCCAGTCAAATAGCGGAAAATATATCCCGGAATAACCTTCTAATTGTAAAAACCCAGCAGATGCGTTTTAATGACCTCGATGGAAAGATTCGAGGTCATTGGTTTGATATTCTACTAAATATTTGCTTGAATTGCGGATTTTGAAATAATAGTATTTAAAGATAGTATTATATAACCAAAGAAGGAGATGGAGACAATGGAGACTCATTCTGAAAATATAAAGATAGAATGTGCTGAGAATTGTGGAAACTCACCTAAAAAAGAGCTGCTTAGAGATCTTAGTATCGCTTTTGTCAAAAATGAAATAGAATTTTGTATGGATTGGATGACAGATGATGTGGTTTGGGAAATCATCGGTGATAAACTAATTCGGGGAAAAGGTGATTTTGAAAAAGCGTTACATCAAATGAAAAATTGTAAAGTTCAACAGTTACGTATACAGAACATCATCACACACGGAAATACAGGTTCTGTAAATGGAACTTTAATACTAAACGATAAGGAAAGTGTTGCTTTTTGCGATGTATATAACTTCAGAGGCTTTGGTAAAAATTCAAAAATTAAAGCAATCACTTCTTATATTATCAAAACATCTTAATTGTTAATGAGCTCGCACTGGAAGTTTCTTTTTGGAACTCTATCTCTTTTCATAAAGAGGTGATTTTTCAATAACCAGTTACTTGGAGTGCGGTATAAATTTATTAACAAGGAGTAGATCATTTTGGAACCTGTTTTATGGATAGGTGTATTTAGTTGTTTTGCTGCAGTCTTTGCTTTGTTTATTATCAATAATAAGAATAAGAAATAAGCTTGCCTACTTCCTATTCCATTTTTAATTGGTTGACACAATATTTTGTTCAAAAACAACCTTATTAGTATATTAGGCATAAACTGCAGTGGAAAAGGTTTCATACATTTGATTAAATATTAGGTGGGAAGCAATAGGTTCATAGTTCTAGAATAAGTATTAATTTTAAGAACATGGTGATATTGAAAATAGGATATCGTCATGTTATTTATTTTTATTCTAATTAGATAACATTTGATATTTGTAAAGAATTTGGAACTTTCCGAGATAACTACGGGCACAATTTATATATCTGCATATATTACTTAATTAAATATAAATAAATTATGAAACTCAACTGAATTATGTTCAGTTGAGTTTTTTGTAATTTGGATAATTTTTTTAAAAAATCTCTCAAATCTTTGGCATTTCATAAAAAAACTTGTTGAAGGTTATGAAAGGGGAAATCATCGCCCACCTTTGCAGTTGCGAAGGGAGAGGAAATGCATGATAGAACTAAATCGTACCGAGTGGCAAGTTCGCTGTGCATTTAATACTTTTTGTAAACGTGTATTGAAAAATGAAGCAATCAATATTTACAACGAAAGGCAACAACGACAAGCAAAGGAGATGACATTTTCTGATCTCACACCACAAGAAGAAAATCAACTCTTTACCTTAGATAAGCAATATGAAGGAGAAGAAGGACAAAGTTTTCAAGTGGCTGGAACGAAAATCACTCCGAAATTACTTGCTGAAGCCATGCGTACCTTGCCAAAAGAAAAGCGTATTACTGTCCTACTATACTATTTCTTTCAACTGTCTGATGTGGAAATTGGTCAACTACTCGATATTCCACGCAGTACCGTTCAGTATAGACGGACAAGCTCTTTTGAACGGTTAAAGCGGTTTTTGGAGGAACATGCAGATGAATGGGACGATTAATTCTAATGTTGAAAATAACGAGCGTGGCTTATTGCCATACCCAATTATTCTAACTGCAAATAAGGGTGAGCCAGATGCAATGAAAGTAGTTGTTCTACATTATGGAAGCTATATGACAAGCCTATCCATGCGTAAGCTTCGTGATGAACAAGGAAACACTTATTGGGGCATCGATGAAGATACACGCGAACGCTTACGGACGAAGCTTATGCAATCTGTTTTAGCTTTCAAAATTTGAATACAGAATGGTTAGGTTTTCCCTTTCATTCATCATATATTTGTTCTTTGACAAAGAAATCACGGAAGATAACGCTGTGCAGTATAAACTTAAAAATCAGATACGTTCTACTGATGATGAGCCACTTGATTCATACGCCATGACTTCCGTTAGGAACGAGCGATAATTTGTGAATCTAATGCAATTGTGGTGGATTGCTGGCGATAACCCATCAGTTAGGATAATGATACTCCCCTATCGTCATGGTTCGAGCGTTCAAAGCGTCGCAAGCTATGAGTAGGGCTGGAAGGAATACTTGCAGGGGTGAAATTCCCGTGGAGCTGAACCAACAGCCGTCTGATTTTAATTGATTAATTATAAGGGGGCGTGTTTTTTTGAAACAGAACTTGATTCCTTATAGTATGCAAATTGCTATGTTAAAACAACTGCTAACCCGTAAATTGATTACTGAGAAAGAATATTACATGGTTAAAAAATAAATTAATGAAAGAATATGGCATTATTTCTGATATTACAGGCTGAATTGTGTTTCTATTGGCGATACATTTTGTATGGGAGTTATCATATTTCCAATCATTCGATTTTTTGTTGTTAGAAGATTTAAGGATGTTCAATTTGAACTTCAATAATATAATCGGTCTAGATTCCAGAGTAATGAGGATTTTTTTAACAAAGGAATGCATGACAAAACACCTCTCGAACCGAACATTCGAGAGATGTTTCGCTCTTATTTGTTTACAATGCGATTGTACGTATTAACAGTTAATACGTAATAGACTGCATAGATGATAACAAAGAAGACTATAGCCATTAGAATAGGGAAGATAAGATTGATTCCAATGAGATTAGACATAAAGTTGCTAGTAAAGTACAATGTCACACAACTGTGCAATATTCCTACGGTTAGTGGCAATCCGAACACAAATAATGACTGTCTTTTGATTGATTTACGTATATCCTTTTTATTGACACCGATTTTTCTAAGGATTTCATAGTGTCCTTTCGCCTCATCCGCTTCTGTTAACTGTTTGAAATAAATGATACTTCCACTTGCCGTTAAAAATACAAGTCCCAAAAATCCAAAAATAAAGAGAGTAAGTGCGTTTCCTTCTTTACCTTGCTTATACTCCGTATAAAATGATGAAGAAACTTGAAAATCGTTTCCAACCAGTTTATTTACTTTCTTTGATGTGGCTTGTGCTGTTACTTCATTTTCCACTTCATACACTTTATAAGTTAATGGTGCCTCTTTTTTGGCTATCTTGGCAAACATTTCGTTACTGACTACGAGAAAGAAATCGGGATAATCGAAAGGTAGCACATTACTTTCAACCATATGAACAAATGGCAGTTCGCTGCTTCCTTGAGGCAATTGAATCGTTATATTTTCTCCTTTAAAAACCGACTTCGTATATTCAGTAAACCTTGGCTGGATTACTGCTGCTTGATTTCCTGATAGTGAGACTGTTTCATCCTTATTTAAAGCATTCGCTGCTTTATTAAATGTACTTTCTGAGATTAATTTCACAGGATTTATGTCATAATCCAGTTGAAATGAGAGTATTCCTTTTACCTGAATGACGGGTATGTCTAGTTTGGCTTTTATTGGATGTCGATGATCTGCTTTTATTATGCTCTCCACCTGCGAATCAAATTCTGGACCTTTTGACAAATGCGAATAGCTGAACGGAACAACTTCCTTAGCTCTTTTTTCGTTGCTGTAATACCCACTGTAAGTTGCACCTAAGAAACAGATCGTAGCAGCACTCAACAATGCAATGACTGTAAAGGTACGTGCATTCCCTCTAATACGAAACAGTAAACGAGATGTTTCAATTATTCTAGTTCCTCTGTAATAACGCGACTTATTTTTTTGTGATAATCTTAATAAATAGACCGTTACAGATCGAAAAAATAAATGGGTGCCAATGACGAGAGCAACAAAAGCAATCCCATAATTTTTTATTAAATATTCCGTAGTAAATTCGTCAGGAAATGGTTTTAATATCAGCCAGTAACTAACGACAAGCAATATAACTCCGATAACAGCCGAAATAAGTGAAACCTTTGGAATTTGTTCTCCTTTTTTCTCATCATAGAATAATTCGATTAATGTAAAACGATAAATCAAACGGTAACCTTGAACGGAAGTGAATAAAATAATGACCATAAAGACTATGACTGTTTGGGTAATCGCTAGAATGGAAATACCGAAGTCCACCTCGGCAATTGAACCCATAAGTTTTATTAAAATCATTGCAAATAATTTGGAAAGTAAGGTTCCAAGAATAATTCCAATAACTATTGCAATGATTCCCATAATCAAATTTTCATAAAACAACATTTTTGCAATGGTTTTCTTGCGTAAACCAAGTATGGCGTACAATCCGACTTCTTTCTTCCTTTTTCTTGTGAAGAATGAATTGGAGTACAAAATAAAGATTGCTACGAATAAAATTAAGATAATTGATGATACCCCAAACATGAAACTCATTGTATCCGACAATTCAATGCTTTCCTGAATTTTTTCGCTATATTGCAAGGAAGTGAACGTATAATAAATAACCATGCTTAATACGAGCGTAACAAAATAGACAAAATAATTATTGAAATTACCTTTAATATTTTTCCTTGCTAAACTAAATAACGTCATTTGCTCCACCCCCCAGTGCGGATAGAACATCCAACACCTTGTTGAAAAATTCTTTGCGGGATCTTTTCCCTTTTACAAGTTCTGTGAAGATTTTACCGTCTTTAATAAATAGGACGCGATTACAATAACTTGCCGCATAAGCATCATGGGTAACCATTAAAATGGTTGCCTTGTCTTGTTCATTTAGATCCTTTAAACTTTCTAACAAGTCTGTTGCTGATTTCGAATCCAACGCACCTGTTGGTTCATCTGCCAATATTAGGCTTGGCTTTGAAATAATCGCTCGAGAAGCTGCCGTGCGTTGCTTTTGTCCACCAGAAATTTGATACGGGTACTTATTTAAAATGTCGCGAATGCCAAATTTATCTGCCACTTCATCTGCTCTTCGTTCCAATTCTTTAATGTTCAATTTTGCCAAGGCTAACGGCAAGATAATATTTTCTTTCACAGTTAAAGTATCTAATAAATTATAGTCTTGAAAAAGGAAACCAAGTTTGTCACGGCGAAAGGCAGATAATTGTTCTTCATTCATCTTTGTCAAATTGATTCCGTCAACCACGATGTTACCCGTAGTCGGCTCGTCAATAGTTGCCAATATATTTAGTAAAGTTGATTTACCAGCACCCGAGGGTCCCATAATACCGACGAATTCACCTTCCATGACCGTTAAGTCTATATCCTCCAAAGCTGAAAATACATTTCCCTTTGCACCATAGACTTTTTTTATTTGTTTTGCTTCGACTACAATATTCATATATAAATCCTCCATTCAGAGCTGTTTTTTCTACAATTTAATTGTACAATAGGAAGCCTTAATATAAACTTACAACTTAATCTCGTAACCTTACATTTTCGTCACATTGATAAAAAATATCTTTAAACACGATGTTTTCTTTGTATGTTGGTCGATATTCAATTAATATGATGTTAAAGAAGGATGATTGTTTGGAGGGAAGAGGAATGAAAATCATGATTGTGGAAGATGATTTGACCATTCGTGATATGGTAGGGGAAACATTAGTAAAGTGGGGTTTTGAAACCGTTAAGATCGAAGACTTTGACCAAATCATGCAGGTATTTCTTAATCATGATCCTCACCTAGTCATCATGGATATCAATTTGCCATCGTTTGACGGATTTTACTGGTGTAATAAAATCAGAGAAATTTCAAAGGTCCCTATGATTTTTCTCTCTTCCCGTGATACACCAATGGATATAGTGATGTCGATGAACATGGGAGGAGATGATTATATTCAAAAACCTTTCCATATGGATGTATTGATTGCAAAAATTAATGCACTCCTTCGCAGAACGTATTCCTATATGGAAACACAATCTCAGACAATGGAACATGATGGAATTATATTAAATCTTGAAAACGGAGAGGTCTTACATGGAGATAGAAAATCGGAACTCACGAAAACAGAATTTCTTATTTTAAAAATTCTTATGAAAAATAAAGGAATCATCGTCAGTCGTACGAAAATGATGCGTAGCCTTTGGAAAAATGAAAATTTCGTGGACGAAAATACATTGACGGTTAATATTGCTCGTCTGCGTAAAAAACTTGTTGAACTTGGAAAAGAACACTTTATTACAACTAAGAAAGGACAAGGTTATATAATTCAATGAATTTCTTTCATTACTTAAAAGATAAACGGAATTTCTTTATATTAAACATGATCATTATGTTCTTTGTTTCTGTGATGATGATTGTGAGCACAGATTCCAGAAACGCTGTAAGTAATATCGTCTATATCAATATGGTTATCTTTTTTATAGTAGCTATATACGTAATCATCGAATACTATTACAATAGAGAATTTTATCGGGAATTAAATGATTTGGTTGAAAGTAATCATGAAGAATTTCTCGCAACTCTGCCTAAACCGCGAAACGATGAACAACTGTTATATCTTGAGTTATTAAAAAAAGTAAATAGTGTGCATGGCGATCAATTACAAAAGTTGTATAACGAAAAAATGGATCATCAAGACTTTATTACATCTTGGATTCATGAAGTCAAGGTTCCGATTGCGGCAGGTCGCTTGCTTATGGAAAACAGTAATGGAAGAACTGTTGAAAACCTTGTGGACAAGTTTGAAGATGAGTTGGATAGAATCGAAAATTACGTGGAGCAGGCTCTTTATTATTCTCGCATTGATTCTTTTTCCAAAGATTATTTTATTTCCGAGGTAGTGTTGGATCAAGTCGCTAAAAATAGTGTAAAGAAATTTGCCAAATCTTTTATCAACAAGCAAATTCGTTTTCATATGGACAATATTGAACAGGTTGTCCATACCGACAGTAAATGGCTTGGTTTTATTATGGATCAAGTTTTTTCAAATTCTTTAAAATATACAGGTGAAGGCGGGGAAATCTCCGTACAATTTGAGGAAGATCGAAAAGAAAAGCGGCTACAGATTCAAGATACAGGCATTGGAATTAAGCCAGAGGATATCAGCCGCGTATTTGAAAAAGGATTTACAGGATCTATTGGGAGAAGTCATGCCAAATCTACCGGTTTAGGTCTCTACCTTGCAAAAGAAATGGCTCTTAAATTAGGCCATGACCTTTCCATTCATTCAGAAGATGGGAAATATACGAAGGTCATCATCCACTTTCCAAAAATCAGAAATTATTATCATCTATAAGTATAATGGTGGGGTTAAAGAAATTGGTTAATCGGAAAAAAAGTATCAAATTAAAGGTGTTCAAGTAGAATAATGTTTTTCGTAAGGCTTAATAAATATTAAATAATATAGTCAATAGTAAGTGAATTAGGGTAACAAAAGGTTAACGCAATCAAAAATAAGGTAATAAAAGACGTAAAAAATATTCATTTATCTGGAGCTAGAATGGAAGAAGACCGGCGGATTTTTTGTTTATAAGAGCTATTAAATTAAATAAGGTTTAGTGAATTGTTTCCAACAGTAGATGTCGATAGTAGGGTCGATCTTAATTTAAAAACAATAAGTGAACTGAAACTATAGACTTAATACGTAGTTTAAATCAATATTACATTAATAAAAAAGGAGCATTCAATTGGATTCGTCGAAATTCAGTATTAGTCGGTTACTTTTGTATTTTATACCCGTTTCATTATTTCTCTTTGTATTCGGTAATGTTTGACATATTTGATAGAAATTCTAGGTATGGTTCGCAAATAGGTATGCTTTTACAAGGTACTCTATATGTTTAAAAGTAAAAATCCATCCATGTCTAAAAATAGGATTGAAGGGTGTAAATTCACGATCTAAATTGATCGTGGTAATTACGTTACCTTTTACATTACTTGTATCAGGTATTTTAACAGTTTTTTTATTTATTGGCATTGAAAATGTCAGGTTAAACTTAACAGCAAGTGTTTTAACTACAGTTTTAATCAATACAGTGACAGCATTTATCTATGAAGCATTTCCAGAGGAAGTCTTTATTCATGGATTAATATTTGAAGAGTTACATAAGAAATTTCGTTTCATCATCTAGCTGATTTACAACCATTAATTTTCATCTGTGTGCCGATTATGGTGATGGCATTGGAGCCAATATTCTTTAGTGAGCTAATTGAAATTACTATAGTTTATTTTATATTGCTCTTCACTTTTTGAATTGCTTTACAGCTATATAGAAAGTATGCAGGAACACTATGGATGAGTATTATCTTTCATATTATTTATTTTGAAGTTGCTAGATATATTTCCATGGGTGCGATGTATGATCCGGATTTTACTCTTTTGGAGTTTGATAAGACATTTGAAGGATTGATGACGTTATACTTGTTATTTCTGTTTATAGTGGTATTTAGTGTGGTTATGTTGACAGTATTATTACTAATTGATAAAAAAATGAGTAATTGAAAATAGCTATAACAGGTTTTTATTATTTTTTGATCGAACTTTTCAAAAATGGTTCTATTAATACCACGATAAATCAAAGTTATATGTCCTCTTTTTATCTCCAGTTCCAAGTATGGGAAATATTATCCATGGTTTCAACATGCATATGCTATGACTTTTGAAAATCAACTGAGGCTCAAATACTTTATTTAAGATTTTTATTTGGTTATATTTTTATGTTCTTACTATTTTATTTAGCTAGACCTTTCAAGTTTCATTACGTTTAACAGATAAGAAATGATTTAAAAAAAACTTTATTTTTGTATTATTCATTATTATGTTCGATTAGTTTTTATGTGAATTGTAATAAAATAGAGTTTGACATTTAAAGTATTTCTTGTTTTGGTTCTTAATAATAAAAATGATTCTACCTAACTGTTAATATTCAGTTGGGTTATTTTTTAAAACTTTTTCTCTGATTTTTGGCATTTTACAAAAAAATTGTTGAAGATAATGAAAGGGGAAATCATCACACATCTTTACAGTTTCGAAGGGAGATGAGTGTATGGAGCCTTCTCGTACTGAACGGCAGAAACAGCTATCTAAGGGGATAACATTTTCAATTTTAACACTGCAAGAAGAAAATCAGCTCTATACCTTAGACATACACTACGAGGGAGAAGGAATAGAAGAACAATCAAGTAGCTGGTAAGAGAACTACTCCTACACTTCTTGCAAAAGCGATGCATAGCTTGCCAGTTTAGAAGCGTATTATCATCCTACTATACTACTTTTTTAATCTTTCTGATGTAAAAATCGGTCAATTGTTCAACATTTCACGTAGTACAGTACAGTATAGGCGAACGAGTTCTTTTAAACCGTTAAGACGCTTTTTTGAGAAGCATGCAGATGAATGGGATGATTAATACTATTATGGAAAACAATGAGCGTGGTAATACGTATTGGGGCATCGATGAAGATACACGCGAACGCTTACGGACGAAGCTTATGCAATCTGTTTTAGCTTTCAAAATTTGAATACAGAATGGTTAGGTTTTCCCTTTCATTCATCATATATTTGTTCTTTGACAAAGAAATCACGGAAGATAACGCCGTGCAGTATAGACCGAAAATCAGATACGTTCTACTGATGATGAGCCACTTGATTCATACGCCATGACTTTCGATAGAAACGAGCGATTATCTATGAGTCTAATGCAATCGTGGTGGATTGCTGGCGATAACCCATCAGTATGGATAATGATACTCCTCTACCGTCATGGTTCGAACGTTCAAAGCGTCGCAAGCTATGAGTAGGGCTGGAAGGAATACTTGCAGGGGTGAAATTCCCGTGGAGCTGTACCAACAGCCGTCTGATTTTTAGTTGATTAATTATAAGGGGGCGTGTTTTTTGAAACAGAATTTGATTCTTTATAGTATGCAAATTGCTATGTTAAAACAACTGCTAACCCGTAAATGGATTACTGAGAAAGAATATTACATGGTTAAAAATAAATTAATGAAAGAATATGGCATTATTTCTGATATTACAGGCTGAATTGTGTTTCTATTGGCGATACATGTGGAGTGTGTGGCGTGGTTACAAAAAGAAACTAAATAGAAATTCTTGGTTTTAAACACTTATACAAGCATTTCGTGTTTGTAGGAGAAGGTGAAAAACGAGCAATAAAGTACTGAAAAACCACATTACCTTTTCAGTGGTAATTGATCTGGGGTGTGGGGACACGACAGAGGAAGATCGTACGTCGACTACAATTTAAAGTAATTGTGGTCGTATTTTTATTTTAAAATCTATTTATCGTTTCAAATAAAGATTTCAATCATAGTTACAAAGATAAAGAAGAAAAACAAAAATTACAATTTGTAATAACAGAACAGGATAATAGGAAAGAAAGGCTGAGTGAAATAGCAAAATTATTAAAAATGAAAATATTTGAATTAGAAGCGTATGATGAACAACTTGTAAGATAGGCGATTGAAAAGATTACTACATATATAAAAAATATAGATGGAAAATTTAAATCGGAAATAACTATTAAAGTAAAATGACAGAATTAGTTCAATAATATGCAAAATAAGTTTAAGAGACGATGCATAAAAAAATTATTTGTAAGTCATTTTTTCATTCATTTATTTTATGAACTATAAACCGTAAACGCTACAAGTATTGATGTACACCCCTATAGTTAGACAAAAAATCTAATTACTCGGGGTGTACTATTTTTAAGGGAAAATAATGTTAGGAAACTAATTATTTCATCCAATGCTGAGACCAAATTTCGATTTGTTTCAAGATTGGTTCCAAGTCCATACCTTTTTCCGTTAAAGAATATTCTATTCGAACCGGTGTTTCTGGAAATACATCTCGTTTAATAATTCCTTCTTGTTCCAATTCTTTTAAACGTTCAGATAACACACGTCCACTAATACCAATTGATCCTTCGATTGTACAGAAACGTTGTGGTCCAGAAAGCAATTGATAGACAATCATTCCAACCCATCTTTTATTAATTAAATCCATTGCTTTTTCGAACTTTGGACAAATGAGTGTATCCAAAATGATCAGCTCCTTTAAATCTATTATAAATAATAATACTTTAAAAGTTAATTATTTAAACTAGGCAACTTATTTGTTATTGTAAACATTCTATAGTATAGTTACTTACATAAAGTAACTAATAGGCAAAAAGGAAGAGGTAGAGTGATAATGAAATTTCATGAAAAGCCAGCTATTTATGTAGGGGAAGTTCAGTTGAAGGTAAGTGACTTAGAAAAATCAACGCGTTTTTATACAGAAGTAGTTGGTTTATCGATTAAAGATCAATCTGAATCAAAAGTGTCATTTACAACAAATGGAAAAGATACATTGTTAACGATTATGGAGCCAAAGGGTGTCCAATCAAAAAAAGAACAAACGACAGGTTTATATCATTTTGCATTATTATTACCAAATCGTGCAGATTTAGCACAAGTTGTGAGACATTTTATTGAACTAGGTGTTCGATTTGGTTCTGGAGATCATTTAGTGAGTGAAGCATTATATTTGGCAGATTTAGATGGTAATGGGATTGAGATTTATGTTGACAGAGATTCGAATAAATGGACTTGGGAAAATGGACAAGTTGCAATGACTACAGAGCCTGTTGACTTTGAAAGTTTGTTAAAAGAGCAGCCAGTTAGTAGTTGGCAAGGTTTACCGAAAAATACAATGATGGGACATGTGCACTTACAGGTGAATAACTTAGAAGAAAATGAACGTTTCTATGTTGATGGTCTTGGGTTTTCGGTTGTTAATCGTTATGGAACTGCTGCATTATTTATTTCAGATTATGATTATCATCATCATATCGCATTTAACACGTGGGCAGGTAGGCATATAAGACATGCCAAAAAAACAGAAACAGGTCTCGCAGCTTATACGATTGTATTTCCAAGTGAAGAAATAAGAGATGATAAAATAGCAGGATTAAAGGATATTGGGGTAACAGTCTTCGAAGAAAATGGAAGTTTTTTTACGTATGATCCATCACATACTAAAATTTGCTTAATTGTTGACTAATATACTATATAGAGGGTAGGTTTATTTAACGAGGTATTTGCAAGTAACGTAATAATGCTCAATATGTAGAGAGTTGATTCAGTAGACTATCATTTACCATTACTTGATTCGAAGTTTGCAAATGCAGATATGGAAGTATAGGTAGGATATGTGTACATGAAAAAAAGCTAACAATCGAGTTTAAATCAGGGATTGAAGTTGAAAAGGAAATATAATATGAATACCTAACGAGCTCATGTCGGAAAAGGCATGAGTCTTTTTATGTTAAATTGGCCGATAATTTCAATAGTAATGGAATATAAGTAAATGAAACAAGATGGGGTGGTATTTTGTTATCGATTTCTAGGAAAGATTTATATGGTGAAATCTGGTCTGTTGGAATGACATAAGCATCTAAGAAGCTTGATATATCTTATCATAATTTGAAAAGGGTTTATGTTGATTATGGCATACCATTGCTTAATCAGTCCTATTGGAGTAGGATGTATATGGGAAATGAAAATGCATACCATGTGGAGACAGTTGTGAAATTGGGGAAACGTTTGTAACACCAAAAGAATCATTTGTTAGTTAAAATAATCTTTTGCTAATTCCACCACCAATTCTTTTCATAATATACATTTGCCATTTAAGTATAAAACACAACAATTACTCTAGTTTTTCTAATTAGGATACCGAATATTTTATGTATTTTTCCATAACTTTTCAATAAGGTTTTCCATTGTAGGAAATCGATATTAATATCCATAAGGGTGGAAGTAGATAATCTAATAAGAATGAATTATCTACTTCCGAGTATAGTTTATTTATTACAGAGCGTTTTTAAATGATAATTGATTACTTCCTTCACCTTTTCAGGGGTATAAATATCAGGTCTTATCAAAGCATGGAATGACAGCCCTTCAATTAGTGCAGATAACCGACTGCTTTCTAAATCTGTATTAACTGAATCTGATAATATACCTTTTAGAGTTAATATCTTAATCATTGAATTTGCTAAATCATATGTACCGTTAGTCATTTCGTCTTTCTTCTCTTTTAATACATCACTCGTTAGGGAACGGAGGGCAAAAATCCACCAAACACTCGTTTCAATTTTCTTTTCTTCGTCGATTGGAACAAGCTCCAGTAACACTTCCTCAACTGCCTGTAATGGATTTTTTGACCAATTTTTCTGATCAGAACGTTTTTTTCCTTCTTCTATGAAGTATTCTATAATAAACAGTAGCATTTCATCTTTCGTTGAAAAATAATGTCTTAACGCACCAGGGGACATTCCTGCCTCAGTTGCGACTCTTCGTATGGATACTTTCTCAATACCTTCATTCTCAATAATCTTCCATGCAGCTTCAGCAATTAACTTTCGTTTCTTGTTATGATCAACAAATTTTGACATGGATAAATATCACTTCCCTTTCTTGACACAGTGTGTTATTATCTTTTTAGTACAGTGTGTTATTTAAATGATATCACATTTTAAAAAGGGGGACTAATTATTTGATTGAGATTATTGAAGCTATGATGCCATCTTCATCAATAGATATGTCCGTAGCTCTACTTATCATTACCATTTGTGCCTTAATTGATATATTAAGTCCTGGTGTGCTGGCTATTACTGGCTATTTATTACTTACACAACCTAATCAGCTAGCTTCCCGTCTAATGGTATTTTTAATTGTTATTCAGTTAGGTTATTTTATGATTGGTTTAGTACTGTACTTTGGTGGAGATCAATTATTGGGATTGATTAACAGTTTATCTAAATTTGATTTTATCAATTGGTTCTATACTGTTACAGGAACACTTCTTGTTTTAGTTAGCTTCATAAAACCAAAAGAGGGCACAATAGAACGTCTTACGTCATGGATTCCTAGACAGACAACAATAAAGGGAATTATTATTTTGGGGGTTATTGTGTTTCTTATAGAATTTATAACGGCATTGCCTTATTTCTATTCGATTTTTTTATTAAATCATCTGTCAATTCCGTCGGTTTCATCTATCGTTGTAATAATGGGGTATAATCTTGTAATGGTGCTTCCTTCTCTATTATTGATAGGGATTAGTATTGTTTTTAAAGTTAAGTTACAGCATTTTTTGGACAAAATAAAAATAAAGTTAAATGAAGCACCGATTTCTTCACTATTAGTAGCAATAGGTGTAGTAGGTGCAGTATTTTTTAATATTGGTATTAGAGGTATTTTACATTAAAAAAATGAATGGGGTGTTTGATATGAAAGAAATTATTAGCGGAATGAGTTTACTTTTCCTAATCCAAGGAGTAGGAGGTTTGATCAATCATTTGACAAACGGTGGAAAAAGCTGGTTTTTAGTGAATTATATTGGTGCGTTTCAAGGTTGGGAAATTGCGATAGATATTTTATTGATTGTTATTGGTGGGGTTATTGGTTTATTTTCTATGAAAAAATCTAGTTCATCTAGAAATGGTAGATAAAGAACCTTATCTCTATTCACAGCTTATCGTAACAAAAATTGAACACTTAGGTGAAAAATGTTTGTCTAAGCGTTATTAGTAGCCAATGTTAGACTAGAAATGTTCGTGATAATAGTTAAGCAAGTTTGCTGTACGAGAAGCGAGAAAATGAATTAAGAGAAAACATTACAAGGAGTTTAGAAAACATTCCAGAAAGATGGCTTGGGATTTTCTTGAATTGTAACTCCCATCCGATTAGTTATTTTCGCTTTGATCAGAATAAGATTTAATTTCTTATCTAAGTAAAGCATAGAAATATTGACAGAGACATATAGAAAGCTTATATTTAGATTAAATGATACGAGAAAGGGTGTTACTATATCACAATGAACAATTAATTCTATTTATTAAAGAAAATCAACATAAAATAGTGAGTCAATAACTTAAGCTAGGTTATTTGTGGAGCGTTTTATGTATCATTTTCAGAATAGGATTGTATTGTGCAATGTGGTTTACCCTAATTTTGTAATGCTTTTTAGGTGTATACTTACAAATTTTACTGACCTCCTATTCTGAATGGAATTAGGGGGTTTTTTATATCCCCTCAATATAAGGAGATGGGATTATGCTATTATTTGAAGGAACATCAATCAAAAAACAATTACATGACAGAGTGCTATTTGATATTGATTTAATACAAGTGCATGATAATCAACGTATAGGCTTAGTAGGTAGGAATGGAACAGGAAAAACAAGCCTATTAAAAATTATTACAGGTGAAGAATTACCTGATGAAGGTAATATCTCTCCTTTTACCTCTGTGAAATTAGTGCCACAATTTAAAGAATCAAGATTGGAGAAAAGTGGTGGCGAAATAACACAGCAATATTTACAGAACGCATTCAATGGGAATCCAGGCTTACTGCTTTTAGATGAACCGACAACGCACTTAGATACGGAAAGAATTGCTTGGCTAGAAAAAAAGATAAGAAACTATCAAGGAGCAGCTGTCGTAGTATCACATGATCGGACATTTTTAAATAATGTATGTACTGACATATGGGAAATTGAAAATAATACGTTAAAAATATTTAAAGGAAATTATGATGAATATGCAAAGCAAAAAGAAATACTTAAAAAACAGAAACAAACTGAATTTGAAAAGTATGAACGTGAGAAACAAAAATTAGAAAGAGCAATACGTCAAAAAGAAGAAAGAGCTCAACGAGCAACAAAAAAACCTAAGAATCTAAGTTCATCTGAAGCGAGAATAGTGGGTGCTAAAACCCACTACGCCAACATACAGAAAAAGCTGAGAAGTTCGGCAAAAGCTTTAGAAACAAGACTGGAACAATTGGATAAGGTTGACAAGGTGAAAGAGCTGCCTGAAATTAAGATGGATATGTTAAATGAAGAAAACTTAACAAACCAATCTGTATTACGTGCTGAAAATATTAAGGGAGAGATTGAAGAACGTAAGCTCTGGGAACCCTTTAGCTTATATTTATATGGAGGAGATAAAGTTGCTATCATTGGAAAAAATGGCTCAGGTAAAACAACGTTGCTTAAAAAAATAGTGAAGCAAGATGAAGGAGTGACAATTCCAGAAAAAGTAAAGATAGGTTACTTCTCTCAACACTTAACCATCCTAAATGATGAGAAATCAATCATAGAAAATGTACAATCGACCTCTAGTCAAAATGAGACATTAATAAGAACAGTTTTAGCAAGAATGCATTTTTGGGATGAAGATGTCTATAAAAAGGTAGGCATATTAAGTGGTGGTGAAAAAGTAAAGCTAGCTTTAGCTAAACTATTTTTAAGTGAGGTGAATATGCTCGTTTTAGATGAGCCGACTAACTTTTTAGACATTGCATCTTTAGAAGCGCTAGAAACATTAATGAAAAGTTATCATGGAACGATTCTATTTGTTACTCACGACCGAATGTTAGTAAAAAATATAGCTACAAAAATAATTGATATAAAAGATGGTAAGATAACAGTATTCGATGGATCGTACGAAGCATATGAAGAGTGGCTGGAGAATAAAACAAAGTCTAACAATGATGACCAACTTTTATTAATTGAAACTAAAATATCTGATGTTTTGGGTAGGTTGAGCTTGGAACCTTCGCAAGAGTTAGAAGATGAATTTCAAAGATTATTGAAAGAAAAGAAAGAACTGACTAGAGGGGAATAAAGCAAACCTATTGATATGTTCCCACGAACGTCCCATGTAGAGTGCGTGGTATTGATGTCTAGGTAATAAATATTGATATAGCAATGTTTTAAGAAGAAACATCTATTTTGTCAACTCGTCGAAATGGGTGTTTCTTTGTTTGTGAGAACAGATCAAGAGTGTCGGAAAAATAACCAGGTTGAGTAGACAGTAGCAATAATCAATTAGGGAGTGGATAGAACAGATATTGACTTCAATTTAACGGCTGCTCTTTTAAATTAATACGTTAATCTGTATCATTACGTTATAAAAGAGATATTATGATTGTTTTGTCGTATATTCATGAACTTTGTCTTATAAAATGAAAATTATGTTAAGAGGAGGGTAAAGTAATGGTGCTTGAAAATAAATTAGGTATTATAAATGCTGCGGAACTAGCACGTGTGGAGGAAAAAATTAGTAAGAAAAAAGCTTTGGAAATGTTTGAAACTGGCTTTTTAAATTCTTTGGAAGTTGGAACTTATAAAGCCTTATCGAAAATTCATGATTATCTATTCGGAGAAATTTATGAATTCGTTGGAAAAATCCGTGATGTAAATATTATAAAAGGCAATTTTCGTTTTGCACCTGTGATATATCTAGGATTTGCCCTTCAAAATATTGAAAAAATGCCTCAATCCACTTTTGATGAAATTATTGAAAAATATGTTGAGATGAATATCGCTCATCCTTTTAGAGAAAGCAATGGAAGAAGTATGAGAATATGGCTTGACAATATATTGAAAAAGAAATTAAAACAAGTTGTTGATTGGAGTAGAATTAATAAAGAAGATTATCTTTTAGCAATGGAAAGAAGTCCAATAAAAGATGTTGAAATTAAAGTTCTTTTGAAAGCAGCTTTAACAAATAAAATCAATGATCGAGATGTTTATTTTAATGGAATCGACGCAAGTTACCATTATGAAGGGTATTATGTTTATAAGACAGAAGAGCTATAGGATGAGACTTAAGAGTTAAAACTAGTCAATCCTCCCTGTCACTCATTAAATTCGGAATATTTTGAACTGTATGAGTGACAGGGATGCTTTATAATATAATTAGTAGTACCAGATACAGACACAATTCGAAATTGTTTGCATACCTGGTACTGTCTTTAAAACAGAATCGACTATATTGTGCACAGATTGTCGGATAGAAAAACGCACCCTTTGATAATGTTGATGATGAAAGGAGGTTGTTCAATGGATTCTTTAAGAAGTATGAATAATGCATTGACATATATTGATGAGCACTTAACAGAGGAAATTGACTATAGTGAAGTATCTAAAATTGCTCACTGTTCAGAGTATCATTTTAAGCGGATGTTTTCATTTTTAGCAGGCATAAGTTTATCAGAATATATTCGGAGAAGAAGACTGTCGTTGGCTGCAATTGATTTAAAAGATAAGGATTTGAGAATAATTGATGTAGCCGTCAAATATGGCTATAATTCGGCCGATTCATTTTCCCGTGCTTTTCATTCCCTGCATGGTATTCTCCCTTCTGAGGCAAGGAGTGAGAATACACAATTAAAAGCTTATCCACGAATGACCTTTCAATTATCAATTAAAGGAGGATGCGAAATGAACTATCGTATTGTTGAGAAAGGACCTTTTAAGTTAGTAGGATTTAAGAAGAGAGTCCCAATTATTTTTGAAGGTGTCAATCAAGAGATTGCACAAATGACCGAATTTTTAACACCGGAGGTTATTAAACAATTAAAAGCAATCTCAAATGTAGAACCAATGGGTATTATTAGTGCTTCCACTAATTTTTCAGAAGGAAGAATGGAAGAAAAGGGCGAGTTGGATCATTACATCGGGGTAGCAACTTCAGGTGATGAAACAGCAGAATTTGATGTATTAAAAATTGATGCTTGTACCTGGGCAGTATTTGAATCGATTGGACCATTCCCAGAGACACTTCAAAATGTATGGGGTAGAATATACTCAGAGTGGTTTCCGACTTCGAGTTATGAGTTAGTTGAAGGCCCAGAAATTTTGTGGAACGAGAGTCCAGACACTGGAAATCCAAAGTATCGAAGCGAAATCTGGATTCCGGTAAAGAAAAAAGACTATTAATTACACCGATTTTTATGATTGAGGGCACTCCTAGCAAGAGTGCCCTTTTTGTAAACGGTACGATTGGTGGATATGTTCCCACGAACGTACGAAATAGTCGATATGTTCCCGCATACGACTATTTCATTAAAAATCGCAAATACATCAATTCTATCAACTCGTCCCATTAAGTCGACATGTCCTTGCATACGAGCCTTTCACTAAAATCGAAAATACATCCACTTTATCTATTCGTCCTATGTGGAGTGTGTAGCATTGATGTCTAGGGATTAATTTATACTATAAAAAATAACATAGGTATCTATTCGATTGAATTTTAAATAGATACCTTTTTTGAATAAGATAGATCAGTTATAATAACGCTTTCCAATTACATTTAGTATATAATATTCGCATAATTGTTACACGTTTGAGCGATTCAGACACGGTATAAAAATAAGATAATGATCAACTTTATTTGAATTCCTTGATGAGCCAGAATTATATCGTTTACTAAAGGAAAACGTTTTGGTAATGTTTTTAGGTGATGGAAATTATTGGATACTTGGTTTAGAAAGGACTGAGTAGCTGATGGGGTTTGTTGCTTTTTTGAAACATAGTCAATAATGGATTGTACATCGTGTTCGGCATGTTCTGTTATGACAACTTGAAAGACAGTCATTCAAGATTATCCTTTTCCAATTTAGAAATTACTTCGTAAATGGTTTACCGTTATCATTTTCCGCAGACTTTAATCCAGCTTCAAACAAACTGTATTATTCAAATTTTTCTGTGAGCTTTTCGTATGTGGCAATACTCATTACTGCTAAATCCACTTTTCCATTCTTTGTAATGTACATAGGTTTTCCGCTCTCATGACAAAACTGTGATAATTCAATTCGTAAAGATTTCACAGAATGCTTTTTTATTAATTTCCTTCTGCAGTATATAAATTTACGTTCATTATTCCCATGCTAGATTCGGTTGGAACAACTGAAAGCATATAACACCAACTACAATGACGAATAAGTAGACTTTTTAGGGGAAATAAAGATATATAAATCCTTATTTTCCAAAGAGCATACGTTAAAATACTAACGTCTTTTTAACGAGAATACTCCTAACCGATATTTAAATCAAAGACTATTCATCCATTTTAGTTATAATTTTTTTCAATGTCGTATTTATATTAATAAGCGCAATAAGAATAAAGCCAAGCATGATAAATGTTACAATTTCTCCAGTAAAGAAAGCAAGGATACCTAACATTAAAGCATATAATGAATATAGTAAGTAGTTCATCTGTATTCTCCTTCTACGAAAAAGTCTATTTAAAATTATTTGTATTAATGCTTAGTTTATCATATGGGTATTATTACAGGAAGATATATAAAATTTACAAGTGTAGTTGATCAAAATTTCTGATCATAATTTTACAAATTTCTATAATTTGGATGAAAAAATCCTACCAAGAATAAAAGTAGACACTCATTTGTAAAGTGCGTAGCCAACATATTGATTTTTGTATCTTTTGCATGTAAAATGGAGATAGATATTAAAAGAGAAGTGCGTCAACACTTCTCTTTTGCAGCCACAGCCGTACAGGTAGTGGTTGTCACAAAAGTTTATTTTTGAGAACCACCCTTACGCTTGCGACGGCTTCGGGTGGTTTTCTCGTTTTTAAAAAGAATTTTGTGAAATACATACGCACTAATTGCACGAATGATTACTTTTAAAATATCTTTTAAGAAATCGAGTAGTATTTCCATGGCTATCACCTCCCTTATCTTGTGAGAGAAAGGGACATTGTGACAACCAAGCACCCATATAACTTAGACTGCATGTTTATAATATCATATAAATTATGCTAAAACAAGAACGTATGTTCGTATGTTGTTTTGTGATGGATGACTTATCTTGAAAAATAGAAATATTTATCCTTGCACTTGTGCTACTTATCTAACAATAGTGCAGAGCATATTTTTTTATAACTAAATATAAAAAATAATAAACATGGGATCAGAAAACGATTTTGTTTCCATGTTTATTTTAAAAATAAGTTTAAATAGTGATGCTACAGCGCTCTTAATTGATTAAAAATAATATTAACAATATTACTAATGGGATTAGTGCCCATAGATATGTATAATGTATAACTTTTTCTTTATTCTTATTAAACATATTAAGCAAGGATAAGATAAAAACAAAGTATAATAAGACAAAAAATACAATGCCGATTAAAATTAAAAAGGATTCAACTTTTGAGGTAACTGAAAAAGTATTATAACTTATTATAAAAATTATAAATAATAGAGATGAAACACAAAGGGTAACGAAAGGTAATTTACTCCAACATTTATGTTTCAGTATAGTTTTATTTACTTTAAATTGTAGACCAATGAGTATATAAAAATAAGATATGATAATAAAAAATAATCCATTACTTAAATATAGCATATGCTTGGGATTTACCGGTAAACCATATTTATTTAAAAGGAAATTTAGGAGTAGCAATATAATTAAAAAAATAATACTTAAAAAAACTTGCAAAATTCTTACTTTTTTATAATAAATCATAGAATATTATCCTCCATTAAAATTTTGAATTATTACTATAAGCATAAGGTAAGTCCATTATTACATAAACCATTCAAGAAAAATCATTTATGAAAAATGTAGAAATAAATATTAATAGATACATAATTGCAGCTGACAGTGAATAATAATAAGCTCTTTCTTCACGATGATATAACCATAGTTCCACAAATGTAATACATTCTACTAGGATAAGGAATAGAAAAATAATTCCTGGAATAAAGGGATAGTAATCATGATCTACAAACATATTTATAAAAATTAGGCTGGAAACAAGGAAGCCAATGAGTAAAATAAATTCAATTTTTAATAACAATTTGTTTCTATTTTGGTGCTAGTATAGTTTCATGGACACATCTTAGTTAAGTCCTTACAATAAATTATAGGGGGATGTGTCCT
>NZ_JBBKBG010000024.1:0-40221 GCF_037892545.1 Pseudogracilibacillus sp. ICA-222130 | reverse complement strand
AAATAAAAGGCGTGTGCTAGGGGATAATATTATTTTTTTAGCCCGCCTTAAGTTAAATTTTAATTAAACTTAAGGTGGCCATTATATTGTCTATCAAATATTTAAAATGCATTTTAAAGCCGAGCGTACATCTCAATAAAATTAATTAATCCATTTAAAATTGAGTTTTCTATATAACTTTGCTGAACCTCTCTCAATTACTATTTTAAACGGTAGTTTAATATTATTCTGTTCAATAATATCATTCTTTTTAACAGTCGAAGCAAGTATTAAATTAATATCGTTTTCACTTTTAGAAAAGAAAACCTCAGGATTGATAAATAATGCTCTTTTTCGCTCATCCTCATTCTTTTTTTCAATCGGAATCCAATTCACAAGTTCATAGATGATTCCTTTTTTCTGTAACGAATTTAATACTTCTTTTATTTTTGTTACTGAACAATTATTCTCAGTCGACAATTCTAAAACATTATAAAAAGAATTTGTCCTCTTATTCATGATTGCATTTATATTTTCGTCAATTGTATATTGAATTGCGACTAGAAACTCCACTTCTTCTTCACTTAAATAATCTCTTTTAAATAACATGTTTAGATTTTCAATTACAAATCTATCAAATTTCGCCATAGCGTATCCACTCCTTTTTCAGTATTATATATCAGGATTTTCCAAAATCTATATGTAGGAACTTATCCATTGTAATATTTGATTATTTACATTCAGACTGTAAGTGTTTATTCATTTCTTACTCTTCAAATGATATAGTACAAACTTGTAATGTTCATAACAAAGTTCAAAAAAATCTTCTTTTTCTTCAGTCGTCATCATACTGTACGTTGAGTTTTCGTAAATATAATGCTTTTTAAACTCGTTACTATCAAGATAATCTATAGCTAATTGTTCTACGTGTAATAATTTATGTTTTGTGTACATATATACAACAACCACATTCAAGATGCGCATAATTATCCCTATAATTAAAACTTTTAACATTTCTACACTAGTATTTAATGTACTGAACACAATTACTACAACAAATAGATTCATTATCAGTAATGAATATGTAAAAACGATTGAGGTACGAAGCATAGCTAATGATCCATATATAAATGTGCACACCATGTCTCTTTTTCCATCTTCATATATGGATTGGTAACATGAAATATATTTTTTTATATCTTGATATTGTTGCACATCCGTAGTGAGCAGCCAATGCTTTATGTTTATCGATATTATAATAGCTGACATTATAACTAGTATTTCAACAATCATCATCAATTTTCTTCTATTCCCCCTGTAGGCAAAGCATATAATTGCTTTGCTCTTTTTTTGTCCTTTTTTCAGTTTTATCGTTGAATATTGCGGGTCGGCGCATTCCACGGGGAAACAGGTAAAACACATCCAATTCCGACTAATATAGTTGTATTTGACTTCTTTTTTTCGCAATTTTCCGTTATAATAGAAAAAAACCTAATTTGGAGGCAATAAAAATGAGCCAATTTCAAACAGTACATAATAGAGAACAGACAAGATCCATGAAATGGGACAATCGGAAAGCAATTTTTAACAGTGAAGAAGTATTGCCAATGTGGGTCGCTGACATGGACTTTAAAGCACCTGAAGCAGTGAATAACGCTTTAAAAGAACGCGCAGAACATGGCATTTATGGATATACCGTTATTACAGAAGACATTCGTAACAATGTGACGAACTGGATTTCACTGAAACATGGATGGGACGTTGAGACAAACTGGCTTTCATTTAGCCCTGGTGTCATCACAAGCTTACACATCGCCATTCAAACTTTTACAAATGAAGGCGACAATATTTTAATTCAAACACCCGTTTACACTCCATTTTTCAATTTAATTAAAAATGGCAACCGACAAGTCGTGGAAAACGCACTAAAGTATGACGGAAAAACGTACACGATTGATTTTGATGATTTAGAAGAAAAATTAAAAACGGTAAAAGCATTCATTCTTTGTTCACCACATAACCCTGTCGGCCGTGTATGGACGAAAGAAGAATTAACAAAAATTGCCGCACTATGTGAACAACATGATGTACTCGTCTTTTCCGATGAAATTCACGCAGACCTCGTATTTGATGGATATAAACATATTCCATTCGCATCGATTTCAGAGGAAGCACGTGAAAGAACGATTACATGCATGTCGCCGACAAAAACATTTAACTTAGCAGGATTACAAGCATCGTATATCGTAACGAAAAATAACCAAATGCGCGCAAAAATTAATGCTGAACTCGGTTTACTAGGTTTTAATATGTTAAATACAATGGGGGTCATCGCACTAGATGCAGCATATGCAAATGGAAAGCCATGGCTAGACCAATTAATGAAAGTAATTGAAGCGAACAAATTATATGCAACGACGAGAATTGAAAATGAAACGAACGGAAAATTAAAAGTGATTGCATCTGAAGCGACGTACTTACTTTGGATCGACTGCCATGAACTCGGTTTCACGGATAAAGAATTACAAACTTTCATGATCGAACAAGCGAAAGTTGGTTTAAACGCTGGTTCATCTTACGGTACAGAAGGAGAAAATTTCATGCGGATCAATATCGCTTGCCCAAAAGCGACGCTACAAGAAGGACTCGACCGAATCATTCATGCAGTAAACGCACTTTCCTAAATAATAAATAACAATGACAGGGGATTGTATGTAGCACAATCTTCTGTCATTTTTATTCGTGTTAAAAGACGGTCATGCAAAATTATAGTTGCAATCAAAATAAAAAAACTCCTCTTCCACCACATTGTGTAGTGAAAAAGGAGTTTTATTAATTGTCCTTACGGTCGTCGTGTTTATCAATTCGATACTGATCTACATCAAAATCATCGATCATCTTCTCATCTTTTTTCGATTTTTTATAAAAAAGATACATCGTACCAATTGCTAAAATCATAATAAGTACTAACATTATAAATGCTGGAATATATTCCGATTTATCTTCTGGGAAATACAAAAATTCCATAAACATTCAGTATCACGTCCTTCCTGTACTATTATAGCAAAACTTTTAAACATGTATATATAAACTGTGTTTTATTCGCAAATTTGTGATAAATTTGTCAAAATAAAGTTATATCATACTTTTTAGGAGGATTTGTTACATGCAAACGATTGAAATTGGACAAATCGTAGAAACTCGTTACAATTCAGGCACATATATCGGAAAAGTTATTCAAGACAAAGGGAACTTTTTACTCGTGGAAACATTAGCCGTAATAGAACATCCGACACAAGGTGACTTGCATAATCGTGGTCAAGTAGATGGTGTAGCATTCCATGAACGTAAAGCACTAGCAGAAAGGGAAAAGTTTAACGCACGTAAACGTGACACCGTCCCATTTGCAGGCGACGTTCCAACATATGCCGACTCTTTACAAGAAGCTGTACAACGTAAAAAGGAAGAGTTGCAAGCAGAAAACACCCCATTTAATCAATTATCTTTAGAAAGGATAGCGGATTTAGAAGAACACTATTATAATAAAATATATACAATCTAAAAGGAGCGAATAAATATGAGTATCCATATTGGTGCAAAAAAAGGAGATATTGCGGAAACAATTTTACTTCCAGGAGACCCACTTCGTGCAAAATATATTGCCGAAACGTATTTTGAAGATGTTACACAATATAATACAGTCCGAGGAATGTTAGGATTTACAGGAACGTATAAAGGAGAACGCATCTCTGTACAAGGAACTGGGATGGGCATTCCATCAATCTCTATTTACGTAGAAGAACTTATTAACGAATACGACGTAAAAAACTTAGTCCGCGTTGGAACTTGTGGTGGCATGAAAGAAGATGTACATGTTCGTGATATTATTTTAGCGCAAGCATCTGCAACAGATTCACAAGTAAACCGTAATGTTTTCGGTGGCATTGATTACGCACCAATCGCTAATTTTGACTTATTGAAAAAAGCATATGATATCGCACAAGAAAAAGGATTAAAAACACATGTCGGAAATGTTTTTACATCAGACGTATTTTATCGTGACAACGGTCCAGAAGTGAATGCACTTTTAGCTAAATATAATGTGCTAGGGGTAGAAATGGAAACGACTGCATTATACACATTAGCAGCGAAATACGATCGCCGTGCTTTAACCATTTTAACCGTATCAGATCATGTAATTACAGGAGAAGCGACGACTGCCGAAGAGCGTCAAACGACATTCAATGACATGATGGAACTCGCATTAGAAACTGTAACAGAATAATATGGACAAATACAGAACGTTCAGGCTAGTCGATCGTACGAGCTTGAACGTTTTTTACACTAAGACTATGTAAAAAGGTGATGACTATGGCTTTATTAGATAATTTCCCACTCGTCGCTGCACTAGCAGCCATCGTATTTGCCCAAGTAGTAAAAGTACCAATTCATTTTATTGCAACACGCGAATTTTCCCCAGGGCTCATTTTTGGAACCGGAAGTATGCCGAGCAGTCATTCTGCTGCGGTTGCTGCGTTAACAACAGCAGTTGGCATCACATCTGGAGTTAGTTCTGTTTCGTTTGCCATCGCATTCGTCTTCAGTGTCATCACGATGTTTGATGCTTCAGGTGTTCGAAGAGAAGCTGAAGAACATGCCGCATTACTCAATATGCTCGTGAAAGATATTCAAGCATTCACTAAAGAAATGAGCGACTGGCAAAATAAAGAAGTCTATGAAAAGCGCCAAGAATTAAAAACATTACTCGGTCATAAACCGATTGAAGTATTTTTCGGTGCATTGACCGGTGTCGGTGTCGCTTTTCTTCTTCATCTAGTGTATTAACATGGAAATGAAAAAAGCGAATGCACATCATGGCATTCGCTTTTTCTAATAGATTGATGTTATGAATCTTTTTCCACACTGTTTACTTGAAACACTTCTTCGACTGCCCCATCATTCCACGCCGCAATCTCTTCTTCTGTAATCTCTCCGTCCCCTTCTTTAACGATGTACACATCAAGCTCCTGCTTGCCCCACCTATCATACACTTCTCTTACTGTATCAAAATATAAATCAATTTTATTTCCAGTAATCGCTGCGCCAATATCTGTCACCACACCGAGTCCATATCCAGGAATATATAAAATTGTCCCTAGCGGAAAGACGTCCAAGTCAGCCGCTATGGTAGATATGAAATCACGCACGACTGGCACCCCTGCATATGTCATGCCATATGCAGGGTCTTCCTCCGTTTTTCCTATCGACTCTTCCCCTGCTGTATACCCTGTCGCAACTACCCTTTTCACCGGAAATTGTTCCAAGTCTAGCACATTACTTTTTTGTCTATTAACAGCCTCTTCTTTCAAGTTCTCGATTTTGCGAAATGGTGCTAACATTTTTTCCGTTAACATACTAGTTCCGCTTTCCACTTTTTCCTCATATTTCCTCATTGCATCACCAACAGACATATTCGTCACATCTGTAAACGTCGTATATACTGCCGTTGTAAATAAAATCGACATAATCATTTTTCCAACCATTTTTTGACACCTCTCTTTCGTGTCATTTTTGCCCAGTTGAAAAAAATTATACATAAAAAAAGTATTTAAAGTGAAACGTCGATACGCTCCACCTTAAATACTTTAGAACATTTGATAGCCAGTTTTTCGTAACATTTTTATAACAATACCAGAAACGATCGCACCAGCAAGTCCAGATCCTAACACAATCACATCGACCGTGTTTAAAGATTGAATCGTGCTACCAACTTGCGCAAATGCTTCTCCTGTATTACTAAAATAAGATCCAAACGAGTTATTACTAATAACATACAAAATAATGAACGGGTATAAAATGGCCATTAACCATGTTTTACGTAATAACATATTTAAAATAAATGCAATCCCGAAAAAGATAACGAAATATAACAGCACCGACACAATTAATTGAATCAAAAGCCTTTCTCCTCTCATGCTAAAAAACGACGCATTTTTTTCTCTTCTTACATTTTATAATTGTCCCACATAAAATGCAAAGACTATCGCTCTATTTCCTCAAACATATTGATTTTAAGAATTGTCCGATTTATGGTATTATGTAATAGATTGTATAACGGTCGGAATAGTTGGAGGGAAAACAATGACTGAGCAACAAAAAGTATATGATATAACTGTGTTAGGTGCAGGTCCAGCTGGATTATTTACAGCTTTTTATGGGGGAATGCGCGCAGCTAGCGTGAAAGTAATTGAAAGCTTGCCACATACTGGTGGGCAATTAACTGCTTTATACCCTGAAAAATATATTTACGATGTTGCCGGGTTTCCAAAAATCCGTGCACAAGAGTTGGTCGATAATTTAGAAGAACAACTAAAATTATTCGACGCAGACATTTGTTTAAGCCAAGCAGTACAAGAATTAGAAAAGCTTGAAGATGGCACATTCAAGTTAACGACCAACACGGGGGAAGAGCATTTTTCTAAAGTCGTGATCATTACGGCTGGAAACGGTGCATTTGAACCACGTCGTTTAAATATTGGCGAATCAGAAAGCTTCGAAGGAAACAATTTACATTATTATGTAAAAAACATGCATGCTTTCAAAGATAAAAAAGTTGCCATTTTAGGTGGTGGTGACTCTGCAGTGGACTGGGCATTAATGTTAGAACCAATCGCTGAAAAAGTTACTTTAGTCCATCGCCGAAACGAATTCCGTGCACACGAATCAAGCATCGAACAATTAGACAATTCTAAAGTAGAAAAATTAACTCCTTTCGTACCAACAGACATCGAAGGTAGCGATAAAATTGAACGACTCGTTTTACAAGAAACTCGAGGCGAAAAAATTATTAAATTAGACGTAGACGAGGTCATCTGTAACTACGGTTTCATTTCCAAACTTGGTCCAATTGCCAATTGGGGCCTTGAAATCGAACGAAACAGCATCATCGTCAACCAAAAAATGGAAACAAACATTCCAGGAATTTACGCGGTTGGGGACATCAACACGTTCGACGGAAAAGTAAAACTAATCGCAACAGGATTCGGGGAAGGACCCATTGCAGTAAACAACGCCATGCAATTCATCGACCCAAAAGCACGCGTACAACCAAAACACTCGACTTCGATGTTTTAAAATGAAGACTAGCTCCTATCCCCGATTGGGTAGGAGCTAGTTTTTATTAATTCCGCAAGTGTTTAGCGAAATCACCTCGAACTTGCGGATATATCGTTTAATTCCGCAAGTGTTTAGCGAAATCTCCATAAACTTGCGGATATATCGTTTAATTCCGCAAGTTGGAAGCGAAATCGCCTGGAACTTGCGGATATATCCATTAATTACGCAAGTTGAAAACGAAATCGACGGGAACTTGCGGATATATCAGTTAATTCCGCAAGTTAGAAGCGAAATCACCTCGAACTTGCGGATATATCAGTTAATTCCGCAAGTTGAAAGCTAAATCACCTCGGACTTGCGGATATATCGTTTAATTCCGCAAGTTGGAAGCAAAATCGCCGGGAACTTGCGGATATATCGTTTAATTCCGCAAGTTGAAAGCGAAATCACCTGGAACTTGCGGATATAAAATCTAGCGTCACGCAACATTTCGGTGTTCTTTTTTCTTTTTCCGACGCTTTACTATCCAACGAATACCGAACACGAGCACCAATACTATCCCAGCAATAATTCCGTACAGCCCAAGCACAATCCCGTTTGGCTTACTTAATATACTGGATAAACTTTTATCATCGTCCATTATTTTTCTGTCTTTTAATTGTGCATAATCGGCTGGCACTTGTGGAATACCATCCACCGAAGCAAATGATTGTAAGTAAGCAGCAATCGCATACCATTCCTTCACTTCACTACCATCTTCTAAATGCAAAATTTGCGCCTCATAATCTGTAATCACTTCGCCGTCTTTCGTTTTCGGCTCGACCGATAGCAAATTGAATGATTTTTCGCCAACGACAGGTAACATTTGGGCGGAATACAGACCGGCAACAATTCGATACAATTTATCATCTTCAATTTCTTCGCGCGTTCCATCAGGTTTCTGAATCGCAACATCTGTCACTTTATTAAATAACATTCGATTCGGATTAAATGTATAAGTCAACCCTGACACATATAACTGTGCGGCCGGCATAATTGGTGCGACAGAAGCGTCTACTTCTGCAACCGTGCGCAATTCTTTTCCTGTAATGTACACGTCAATGACCGGGTAGCCTGACGTTCCATCCGCTCCAATTCCGAGCGAACTTACATTGAACACATCTGACGTCGTAATATTTCCTTTATAAAAAGAATTACGAATCACACCAGATGGAATAACGGCTGCGGTAATTTCTTCGTACTCCTCCCCTTCGATCTGCTTAATCGTATCGATGTACGCATCACCGATTAAATTTCCAATCGTCGTTTCCTCTAATTTTTCCCCGACAGATGAAAAATCGGTAAAATCAAATGGAGAAGTTGCAATTACTTCATCATAATCTAAATCAAACATACTTAAATAATCTTCTTGCACAACCTCTTTAAACCCGTCAATCATTTTCGTAATTTTTTCATTCGGTTCGATGGTTTCGTCAATGTGAATGAGGTCATATTTCGTTAAATCCCAACGACCATCCTCTTTCTGCACGAGTTCCATTTTACCTAAATTTTCACCATATTCTCCAGCAGAGCCGATAACTGTATCTCCACTTATAATTGGCTGATGCAAGGTCGTATGTGTATGCCCACTAATGATCACATCAATTTCTGGCACTTTTTCTGCTAATACTTCATCCTCAGAAACTTTTTTCGTCTCGGATGTTCCTGAGTGGGACGATGCAATAATCATATCCACATTTTCTTTTTGCAATATTTCAACCGTCTTTTTCGCCGTCTCTACATTGTCGTCAAAAGTGACGCCAGACATTGGCGCATTGGATGCCGCATCTTCTCCGAGCAATCCAATCACACCAATTTTCACGCCATTTTTTTCGACAATATCATATGGTAACACGCCGTACTCATCCATCGCTTCTTTCAAAAATGCAATGTTCTCCGCCATTTTCCCATCGTCATCTTTTGGAAAATGGACATTCGAAGCGACAATTTTCGGTAAAGGAATCTCACGTGCAACCGCTGACTGTAATGCTTCCGCAAGTCCTTCAGCACGGAAATCAAACTCATGGTTCCCATATGTAATCGCGTCATAATCCATCTGCCCCATAATTTGCATCATCGGGGTATGCGTTGTAAAAATGGTCTGAAACAAAGTCCCCATCGAGTAATCCCCAGCATCAACTAAAAATGCCTCGGGATTTTCTTTACGTTCTTCTTCCACTGCGGTAAACATGCGCGCCATGCCACCAACTAATTGTTTAACGCCTTCCCGTTCTACTTCAAACGGATATAAATTATCGTGTAAATCATGTGTAAATAAAATCGTCACCTTATTTTCCTCTGCTGCAAACACATCTGCTTTTCCAAAAATAAGGCAGAAAACAAGTGCCACTCCAATCCATATTTTTCGCATCCCTATTGCCCCCCTTTTTTCTCTTTATGCAAAATAAGGATTTCCACGTAAACCGACCCAAATATCTGAATTTTCGAGCTCTGTGGCAATTTGTAACAATGTATGGTCATACCCTTTCGGTGCAACGAATTGAACCCCAATCGGCAATCCATCCTCTGTCATATGGACCGGCACACTAATCGCCGGCTGACCTGTTAAGTTCGCTAACTGTGTAAACGGTGTGTACGTTAAATTCGGCAAAAACATTTCATAAATAAGTGCTTGTTGATCCTCTGTCGTGTTCGTTGCATCCATCGCCTCGATTAATTCAGCAGCTTTTTCATCCGAAGCAGTTAATTCCCCAATCTCAGGCGCGCCAAATGCTGCCGCAGGTGTTACGTAAAAATCGTACGTTTCATGAAAAATTGCCATCTGTTCTGCTGCCACATCCCATGATGCTAGACTACTAGAAAATTCTGCTGCCGACACACTTTTACCTGCTACACCTAATAGCCACGTTTCCAGCTCCACATCGTCTGACGTAATTGGTCTGTCAACCATGTTTTCTAAATGATGCATTAATGCCGCCATTTCTCCACTATTCATTAAATAGTAATTACGCATTAATTCAACACCATCTACGCCATTATCCACTTCTTCCACATCATGCCCAGCTTGCTCTAGCCATTTTACCGTAGTATAAACCGCCTCTTTCGCCTCTTCACTCACTGGTGTACCGACAGGCGACTTCACTGTAAAACCAATTTTTAAAGGACGATTACATCCTTTTTTCGCTGTTCGTTCATACCCTTCCGTAAATAATGGTGTCTGGAATGCCGCATGTTGCTGTACGACTTGCAGTTCATCCAACATTCGAGCACTATCTCGTACAGATTTCGTTAACACAAATTCGACCGCTGCACCTTGCCAATTTCGCCCAGATCCAGGACCTACTGCCGTACGGCCCCGTGTCGGTTTCAAGCCAACTAGCCCACTAAAAGATGCCGGAATACGAATGGAACCACCACCATCACTCGCTCCCGCAATAGGTACAACCCCTGATGAAACAAGTGCGGCCGCCCCACCACTTGATCCACCTGGTGTATGATTTTTATTCCATGCATTACGAGTAGGTCCGTGTAATTTATTTTCTGTTATATTTTTTAATGCGAATTCTGGTGTCGTTGAGTTTCCAACAGAAATGACACCCGTATGCAGCAAACTATTTGTAAAATTTGCTGTCACTGGAGCAATGGCACTTTTCATTAAACGCGAACCGCTAGTCGTCGGCTCCCCAACAATCGTCTGCGAAATATCTTTTAATGCGATTGGCACACCTGCGAAAGCCCCTTTTCGCCCTTCCGCTCCTTCCGCAAACGCCTTTTCCTTTCTCATATAAGAAACCGCATTCAATTCCGGTTGCACTTTTTCTAGCTGTTTAAAGCTCGCCTGTAATATTTCTTCTTGCGATACCGCTTTTTCCTCCAACATTTTCGCAAGTGCGACGCCATCTAATTGTACAAATTCTTTTTGTTTCACAAAAATCCCCCTCTTATATACTCCCTTTATCATAGCAATTTTTTGCATAGAAATATACGGATTTTATAAAAATTCGAACGACCATTTTACGCAATTTTTTTAAAGAAAATTTACACCTATAGTCGCATTGCCACCTCTACGGTCTTATGATTTCTCCCTGATGGATCCTGACAAATAAAAAAACAACTTCCCAACGAATGATCGTTAAAAAGTTGTTTGGTATGTCTACTTCTAGCAGTCTCCTGGTGCTCCAGCTTCTTCCGCTGTACGGAAAGACGAGCCACAGCCACAAGAAACGATCGCATTCGGATTATTAATGCTAAATCCGCCACCCATCATATTTTGCTTAAAATCAATGACTGTATTTTCAATGATTGGAATATCTTGTTTTGTAATAATGACAGGAATTTCATTTACTTCCTCAACAAATTCCAATTCCTCATTCACTTCCTCATCAAACCCTAATGCGTAAGAAAGGCCACTACATCCGCCACCTTTCACACCGAAACGTAACTTAGCTTCACTTGATTCTTCTTTCATCATTTCTTTAATTTGATTGCGTGCATCATCTGTAATTTGAATCGTCAATGTAAGCCCTCCTTTTCTATCACTTATTATATATTATACAAATCCATTTCTAATCATTCAAGCTATTCATCTTACTAATTGGGAACTGTTTTCATTTACATTTTGCGAAAAACACGGTAAAATAAAGATAGCTTAACTTATATAATAATTTAATTTTACTATATATTAGGAGGAATTCCGATGACAATGCATGAACAAGTTCAAGAAGTATTAAATAAATTACGTCCATTTTTATTACGTGATGGTGGAGATGTTCAGTTAGTGGACGTTGACGAGGACGGTGTCGTTCAATTACGCTTAATGGGTGCATGCGGGAACTGCCCAAGTTCAGCAATCACACTAAAAGCTGGAATCGAACGTGCGCTAACAACAGAAATCCCAGGCGTAAAAGAAATCGAACAAGTATTTTAATCACAACAATGTCTATCCTAAACTGGGTAGACATTGTTTTTTTATAAAAAATGGACCCGTGAGATTAATTCCGCAAAGGTTTGTGGAATTCACGGAGAACTTGCGGATATGTCGCATAATTACGCAAGTTGGATGCGAAATCGCCGGGAACTTGCGGATATATCGCATAATTCCGCAAGTGGAAAGAGAAATCACTACGAACTTGCGGATATGTCGCATAATTCCGCAAGTGGAAAGCGAAATCGCCTTGAACTTGCGGATATATCAATTAATTACGCAAGTGGAAAGCGAAATCACCACGAACTTGCGGATATATCAATTAATTACGCAAGTTTAAAGAGAAATCGCCACGAACTTGCGGATATATGCAGTAATTCCGCAAGTGGAAAGCGAAATCGCCTTGAACTTGCGGATATATCAATTAATTACGCAAGTGGAAAGCGAAAACGCCTTGAACTTGCGGATATATCGATTAATTACGCAAGTGTAAAGAGAAATCTCCGTGAACTTGCGGATATATCGATTAATTCCGCAAGTTGGATGCGAAATCACCTCGAACTTGCGGATATATTGCTTAATTCCGAAAGTTGGAAGCGAAAACGCCGTGAACTTGCGGATATGTCGCATAATTCCGCAAGTTGGATGCGAAATCACCGCGAACTTGCGGATATATCGATTAATTCCGAAAGTTGGATGCGAGATCACCACGAACTTGCGGATATGTCGCATAATTCCGCAAGTGCTAGCAAAAATCACGCCGAACTTGCGGATATAACCAACAGACAACTAACCGCGTAGGTACAGCCTCCAATGACCAACCGTTTACTCTGTCACCTCCGTAACAGGTACCCCGCCGCGCAGCACGGCACGGACGTTTTTCAAGCATAAATGTAGCATCGCTTCACGTGTCTCCACTGAAGCTGAACCGATATGTGGGAGTAGCACGGCATTATCTAAGCTAACGAATGGATGATCTGCGGAGATCGGCTCTTTCTCAAAAACGTCCAAGCCAGCTGCACGGATGGTGCCATTTCTCAACGCGTCATATAATGCCGCTTCATCCACGACACCCCCGCGAGATACATTAATAAAAATGGCCGAATTTTTCATCTTTGCAAAAGCGTCTCCATCGAACATTTTCTCTGTTGCCACACTTAACGGAACGAGTGACAATACAAAATCTGATTGTGCCAATAGCTCATCAAAGCTCGCATACGACAAATTAAGTTCGGCCTCTGTCGCTTTTTTTCGGGAACGGTTATGGTATAACACATCCATGTGAAACCCTTTCGCCCGACGAGCAACTGCTTCGCCGATTCTCCCCATTCCGACAATGCCTAACGTTTTTCCATATATATCCGCTCCAGCGAGTGTAAATGGAGACCAGTCGCCCCATTTATTTTCCTCAATCGTTTTCGACGCTTCGACAATGCGGCGTGCGGTCGCCATCAATAATGTAAACGCTAAGTCTGCCGTTGTTTCTGTTAATACATCTGGCGTGTTCGTTATCGTTACACCATATTTTTTCGCTGCGGCAATATCGACATTATCATACCCAACTGCATTGTTTGCAACAATTTCTAAATGTTCATTCGCTTGAAAAAACTCGGCGTCCATTTTTTCAGTTAATAAACAAACAATCCCGTCTGCTCTTTTTGCTTCTTGAAATAACACATCACGTGGTACTGGCGTTGTTTCGCTTTCCCACATCGTAATCTCAAATTCATTTTCATAAGGCGCAATGAGATGCGCAGGAATGTTCCTTGTAATATATATTTTCTTTTTTCCCATTTCCTCACCCTCCACAAGCTTTTCTTTAGTGTATCCCACACTTGCATCTTCCATCAACTGACCTAAGCCAAAAGCTTCATTCATTATGGATTCCACTTCATCCATGTTACACTACCTGTATAGCATAAATTTCACTCTATTTGCAATATACTAGTAGAAATGGTTTTTACGTTGAAAGTGAGTTGGTAAAAATGACTGAAAAACAGACTGAATTAGAAAGGATTGCTCGTCAAAAATTAATGGACCGTGGCGTAGCAATTCAAGATATCGCAGAATTAGTATACTATTTACAAGTAAAATATTATCAAGAATTAACGATGGATGATTGTATCCATAACGTTAACCGTGTCTTAACAAAACGTGAAGTACAACATGCGATTTTAACGGGGATTGAGCTCGATGAACTTGCCGAAAAAGGGTTATTATCTGAACCTTTACAAGATATCATCCATCGTGATGAAGGATTATATGGTATCGATGAAGTAATTGCCTTATCGATCGTCAATGTGTATGGGTCGATTGGCTTTACGAGTTACGGATATGTCGATAAGAAGAAACCGGGGATTTTACGACAATTAAACAAACATGAAAATGGAACCGTACATACCTTTTTAGATGATATCGTTGGCGCGATTGCGGCAGCAGCAGCTTCAAGGCTTGCCCACTCCACGGCGGGAGATATTATCGATGGATAAATAGAAAAAAACTTGCCCAGTGTCTCACAAACGCTGTAGGCAAGTTTTTTTATACCATCTTTTCCTTCCTCCAAACATGCAGGTCGTCCATAATATACGTAGGCTTCTCCGCTTCTGGAACACCGACAACATCCTCACGGGAACTAAAACCAGTTAACACCATCAAAGTATCCATCCGTGCATGCACCCCGGCTAAAATATCAGTCGTATAATTATCCCCAACCATAAGTACCTCTTTTCGGTCCAGTCCAATCATACGAAGCGCCTCTTCCATAATAATCGGCTCCGGCTTTCCAACAAAAATTGGTGCCACGCCTGTGCTCACTGACACGACAGACGTTAACGAACCATTGCCTGGTAATAACCCTTCTTCTGTCGGAATCGCCGCATCTTTATTTGTCGAAATAAACGTCGCACCTCTGCGTACATGTAATGCAGCTGTTTTTAATTTTTCATACGAAATCTCTCGGTCGATTCCCATTACAACAAAATCAGCGTCGGATGCGCTCTTTTTCAGCCCGGCCTTTTCACACGCTTCATGCAATCCCTTTTCGCCGATAATATAACATGTAGCACCTTGTTGTGCTCGAGCAATATATTTCGCTGTCGCAGTAGCCGATGTTAACACATGGTCTGGCGTTGTATCGATGCCAAACCGTGCCAATTTTTCCACGACCATTGCTTCTGTCGCTGAGGAATTATTCGTCACGAACACGTACGGAATATGTTGTGCCTGCAATGTTTCAATAAAATCACCTGCCCCATCGATAGGAGCCGTCCCACGATACATCGTGCCATCTAAATCAATTAAATACCCTTTATAACGCAAAACACCAATCCTCCTACATTGTATCAAGAAAAAAAGGCGAGCAATTTTCCACTACGCCTCTTCTTTATCTTCTGGTTCTGAAATATACCAACAACAATATTTGTCGCCATTCGTCATACAAGCATCTGCGACAACATTACTTCCCGGAAATACATTTCGCACCATATCTTTTTCATAATGACAAATTTGACGATATTTAGAAGATACATTATAAATCGGACAGTTAAAATTTTTGAATGAATATTGACCATTCGCTAATTTTTCATATTCAATCATATATCCTTTACGCTCCTGGATTTCCGCCATTAACGCAATTTTTTCATCAAATGAAGCACCATCTATCTTCGCTTTAATTTCTTCCTCGTCACGATTCACTCGACACTTCAAAAGATCATTCACCGCTTCTGGCCCTTGCAATGTCTCTACATCACGCAAAATTTCAACTGGAAGTTCTTGGTATTGATTCGGAAACGTTTCATGTCCTTTCGATGTCAATGCATACGTATGAAACGGTCGCCCAATCTCTTGTTTCACGACACGTTCACGGACAAATTTTTGCCGAATTAAATCATTTAAATGACGGCGAATGGCTACTTCCGAAATCGTAAAATATTCCAATAATTCCTTAATGGTCACCTCATTGTCCTTTTTTAAAATGTATAAAATTTTTTCCTTCGTCGTTTTTCTTGCCACGTAATCATCCCCTAGGATTCATTTGAAAATGCATTTGCAACTCCTAATTCATTCACCAAATATTGTCTTATATGTGTACTAAACATTTTTAAAACAGGTAATTGCTCAAAAAACGTCTTTTCAACATGTGCATGATCAATCGCTAAATAATCTTGTACAAGCATTTGACGTAAATCAATCACCGCTTTATATGCCGCTTCTTCCTCAGCAGGAATCACTTTTTCATCTACTAAAATATCGATAATATCGTGATAACTTCCCGGATCACGCATAATAAATCCATCAATCATCATGTTACCAACATCTAAAATCGACTCAATCACGACGTGTACTACACGTTCTAAACCTAATTTTTCTATATCGTTTGCAAAAGATTTTGTCTCTTGTGCAATCGTAATTAATTTATCAATATGTGTGACCGTTTGTTCAATTTCACTTCGATTAACAAAATACATTCCATATCCCTCACTATCTTCCATTCCTAGTTATATTATATCATATTTTACAATTAGTTTAAAAATGTTGTAATAAATAGAATTCTTTTATTTCCATGATATACTATTCTTATAGGAAAATGGAAAGGAATGGTTGCCATGACAAATGTAATAGCTCTTCACATCAAAAATTACTTATTACATTTAGATGCCACAGAAATTAGTACATTAATTCGAACGAAAAAAGTAACGAGTGAAGAGGTTATACGTGTATATATCGACCATATACAGGCAGTCAATCCTATGTTAAACGCTGTCGTAGAAGAACGATTTGATGCAGCTATAGAAGAAGCAAAGGAAAAAGACGCAACTATTGATCAAGCAAACTTAAAACTTCAACCTTTGTATGGTGTCCCTGTAAGCATAAAGGAATCCATCCATGTTGCAGGGATGAAAACAACAGGTGGCATTAGTCATCGCGCTGATATTATTGTAAAAAATGACGCACATGTCGTAGAACAATTAAAGCGTGCTGGTGCAATCATTCTTTGTAAAACGAACACACCTGCATTATGCTTTTGCCACGAAACAGAAAACACACTGTTCGGACGGACGAATAATGCATGGGATATGAAACGAACTGCTGGAGGTTCTAGTGGTGGAGAAGGTGCCCTTATTGGGGTCGGTGGTGCACCGATTGGGATTGGCTCAGATATTGGAGGGTCGATTCGCTTTCCAAGCCATTTTAACGGGGTCGTCGGTTTTAAGCCAGGAAAAAATCAAGTATCCACATCAGGACATTTCCCACCAGATACACATCCTTTAAAAGCTCGCATGTCAACAATCGGTCCTATCGGAAAATCTGTCCGAGATATGAAATTACTGTACCGGTTGATTCAACAAGAGCAACCCCGAAAAGCGTTATACGAACGAATGCAAGTCGATGTTTTACCAGCTGATATCGGTTTTCCATTATCAGAAAAAACGACGGAATTACTTGGAGAAGTATATGAGCTCGTTTCCCATACGTACAATAGTACAACGACAATTCCGCCATTTTTTAATGATAGTGCGACCATTTGGCAAGAAATCATGTCCCATGACGGTGGACGGGAAATGACAGAACTTGCTTTTAACACCGATCGCGTAAACATTTTTAAAGAATATATGAAGTCAAAACTAAAACGAAATACGAAACACCATCCATATTTATTATGGTCTCTCGTCGGTGCGAATATGTTCAAACCGTCACAAAAACGAGTAAAAGAAATCGAACAATTTCTACTTGAAGGCGACCGCACTTTAGATAGTTATTTATCCAATCGCCTACTCGTCTTCCCTGTTTACCACTCTGGTGCTTTAAAACATGGAGAAATGTATAAAGAAATTTTTTCGATTAAACGAACATTTATGCAATATTTACCATACACCGCCTATGCAAACGTTTGGGGCTTACCGTCTTTAGTCATCCCAGTTGGCACAGATCATAACGGATTACCAATCGCCATTCAAGTGATGAGTAAAGTTGGGAACGAAGACGCCATATTCCTACTTGGGGAAAAAATTGAAAAACATTTCGGTGGGTACAAACGAAGCACGGTGTATGACAAACCATAAAAATTAACGCAATTCGCTTTCATCTTTTTTATTATCATACGTATAAATCATTCCTTTTTTCGTACACTATTCGATAAAAGGAATGATTTTTTTATGAGCAAAGAGAAACGAGTCGTATATGATGCAGGTGAGGATGAACGTGAACGTCGCCGGGAAGAAAAAGGTGCGGTGTTTGAACGAACAGAGGAATTAGATCATTTCGAGCCATTATCCAACGAGGAAAATATGCAAGATATCGTCATCCCCGAAGAATTTCCAGATGGCCCTTTCGGCTCCCCGATTCGAAAAGATGCCCCCGTCGAACGAAAATCAACGAAATGGCGCGAAGGACAGCGTAGCATTAGTGCGTACACGTATGCGGATAAAGACCAGCACGATGATTTACCACGACAAATGCCAGGTGCCCATCCGCTGCATGATGAATGAGAGAAGCCACCTAGCAAATGCACTAGGTGGCTTTTTCAGCGTAAGTTTAAAGGAACGAATCCATTCCCTCGCCCTATTCATCTACTTTTTTCAAAATAAAATATGCACAACCAAAATTACAATACTCTAAAATATAATCTTCCACCATATCAATCCGTGAATCATATGTTGCCTTTGAACGCTCCGTATCATAAAATCCCTTTAAACGGAGCTGGCTGTAACCCCAATCTCCAACGATATAATCATACTTCTTCAACACATCTGTATATCTTTCTGCGATCGCTCCTTCATCAAATCCTTCACGAACGTTCTCCATTACTTCATATTTCTTACCATTAAGTTCAATCATTTGGGATCACCTCATCTATATAACAAATTATGTATGAAATAAAAAAGTCTTCACAATATATAAAGAGTACCATAAAAGTTAGAAAAACAAGAATAAAAAGGAGCGCATTCCATTGTTTCGTCTTATTTTTATCCTCATTCTTACTGCCATCGTCCTTTTTCCAGAAGGAACGAATGCCAATGAGCAACAAAAACTATATGAACAACGATTACAACTTTATAAAAAAACCGCCGCCATCTCGAATGTACCGTGGTATTATATCGCCGCCATCGACCAATTCGAACGGAATAAACAGTCGTATGAAGAAGAACCGCTCGTTTCCATCACATTCGAGCCTGTCAAATGGTATGGCATCGGCAATCTACATGAAAAAAATGCAGCCATCATTCGCGCCTCAAATGGAATCGGTATGGACGGAAACGGCGATGGTCTCGCAGATCCAAATGATCCAGAAGATGTCCTATACACAATGGCTTCTTATATAACGAAAGACGGGTTTACAGAAGAAGATATCAAAATCGCCCTGTGGGAATATTACCAAAAAGATTTAACCGTCAAAACGATTATAAACAATGTAAAAGTGTTTCAACATTTTAAAACAACGATTTTAACAGACCGTTCCTTCCCAGTCGACACGAAGTACATTTATAATTATAAAAGTTCTTGGGGAGCCGGCCGTGGTTTCGGTGGGAATCGTATCCATGAAGGGACAGATATTTTCGCGCACTACGGGACCCCTGTAAAATCGACGACATATGGTGTAGTCGAATTAAAAGGTTGGAACTTATATGGTGGCTGGCGTGTCGGTATTCGCGATATTTACAATATATATCACTATTATGCACATTTACAAGATTATGAAGAGACCATTGAAATTGGAAAAATTGTCAAACCCGGAGACATAATCGGAACGGTCGGTGCTACCGGATATGGTCCGCCTGGTACATCGGGAAAATTTCCACCACATTTACACTATGGCATGTACCAATATAACGGAAAAAATGAATGGGCCTTTGATCCATTTCCATATTTGCAACGTTGGGAAAGGATGGAATAATGGCATCTATGCATCCATATAAAAACCTGAAAACGAGTTTGTTCCACTCATTTCCAGGTTTTATTAGCCTTTTTAATTTTTATTGCTACGGGCTTTGCTCACTGCATTTACGATACTTGCAACGAGCCCACCCCATATAATGACAATTCCAATTACCATCATTATTATTGAACTAGCGGTCATCATAATCACCTTCTTCAGGATTCTTCTTCCACGGCAATAATCCGATAATGATACCGATAACGAGCGCTCCAATGGCGACCGCCCATCCGCTGTAATTAATGAAGAAATCTGGGTATCCTTCATAGTTACCGTTATCTGTCGGGAAGAGCCTTAGTAAGTTCGTTCTAAATAAATCGAATAACATATAACCTAATACGATTGGCGTAATGACACCTAAACTAATCGTCCACCAGTTCCCAAGTTGAATGTCAGAAACTTCATTTGCATGATCTTTGAATGTTTTTAGTTTACGGAAAACCCATGCCACTAAAACAACTTCTACTAGTCCAAGTACCGCCACACCAAATTGGTTAATGAAATAGTCGGCTGCATCTAAGAAGTTTAATCCACCACGTGTAGCATAAATAAATGCGATAAGCGCCGATGCTCCCCCACCAAACAGTACAGCTTTTGCACGGGATAAACCGAATTTATCTTGTAACCCAGCAATATACGTTTCACAAATCGATAATAGGGATGTGAATCCAGCTAACACGAGGGATAGGAAAAATAATACCCCAAAAAATTCATTGAATGCTGGAAATTCGTTAATGATGGCTGGGAATACCATGAAGGCAAGCCCTACTCCACCTTCTACTACTTCATCTACAGCGACTCCTTGTTGCGCCGCCATAAACCCTAATACGGAGAACACTCCAATCCCCGCAAGTAATTCGAAACCTGAGTTACTAAACCCTGTAATAAATGCGTTATTCGTAATATCAGACTTTTTTGGTAAATAACTCGAGTACGTAATCATAATCGCAAATGCAATGGATAAACTGAAGAAAATTTGCCCATATGCTGCCACCCATACTTCCCCAGATAAAATTTGTGAGAAGTCAGGTTTGAAGAACGCATCCAGTCCGTCTAATGCTCCAGGTAATGTAATCGCTCTAAAAACGATAATTAAGAACACAATGACTAATGTCGGGATCATAATTCTGTTTGCAATTTCTAATCCTCGTTTTACACCTAAAAATAAAATGAATAATACGATTGCCCAAACGACAACGAGCGGAATTGCAACCCCCGGTACTAACCCTCCAAATGTTCCTGGCTCTGCTACTTGTAAATAATCACTGACTAAAAATGTTGTGGGATCATCTCCCCATTTTAAGTTAAATGAGAAAATCGTGTATGAAATTGCCCATGCGATAATAACGGAATAATATGTCGCAATAACGAAGGCAACCATAACAGCCCACCAACCTACTCCTTCTGCTTTTTTATTCATTCTACGATACGTAAGCGGTGCTGCACCACGATATTTATGCCCCATCGTAAATTCCATAATTAAAATCGGAATTCCCGCCGTCAGTAACGCGAATAAATATGGGATAAAGAAAGCCCCTCCACCGTTTTCATACGCTACAGCTGGAAATCGCCAAATATTACCTAGACCTACTGCAGATCCAATTGCAGCCATAATAAACCCGGCTCTCGTCCCCCATTGTGAACGTTCTTCCATAAAACACCCTCCTCTTAGTTGGAATTTTCTAACAATTATAACCAGAGTGTCATAAAATGATAGAATTATCTGATTTCCATTATTATAGCAACGCTCGAAAATAATGTCAAAACGAATTGGAAGCGCTATAGTTCATGAGATGACAAGAAACGCCCAGCGCTCCTTCTCCTATAAGGGTTTGCACATTTTGTCTAAATATGAATTTTGTTGAAACGTTTTGTTGATATTGAGTCGAAAGAGGGTGCGTATTTTTCGTTTTATTGCAACAATGCACGCCCCTCCATGATCTCATCAGATATTATTCCTTTTTCTTCGGCACCGAAATACTCGGTCCTTCCTCTCCACCTGCATTATAAAATTCCGGAACATCTCCCATAATCACGCGCGAGTCAATAAATACACGTGTGCTCACTTCTGCAGTCTGTGTCGAAAACGGAATCACAATTTGAATAGACACATCGACAGGAATAAAAATTTCAACAAGTGCCGCATTGACACCAAATTCCTTCACTTCATGAACGACATCCGACCTTAAACTTCCGACAATTTCAAAGTGAACAGGAATTTTCGGTCCTAAGTTAGCAAGAATCGTATTCCCTGTCGCCTGCCCGATAGGAATTTCAACGACTGTCGGATCTTTAGCTGCCAAATCTCCTACCGTATTCCCAAATTCAATCGGCTTCATATTGGGATCATCTAAATCAAGCTGTTCTCCTTTATTCATCCCATATAAAAAATATTCTGCTCGCTCTGTCGCCGACCGTAATGCCCTATTCACCGCTTCCGAGTTCCATCCGAGTGTGGCGACATTGCCATTTTGATCAAACTGAACATCAATTAAATCATCAAATGTTATATTTTCTGTTGATTTAACAGCAGAATTAATCGTTCGTGTTGCAAATTCAATCGTTTTTAATTCCGCAATATCCATTAATACTGGTCGAATTTTTCGATCGATAAGAATTAACATCGTCAAAACTGTCGCAAAAAATAGAATGAGTGCCAAGTAAAATACATGTTTCCGTGTCATATAAAACTGGTGTCTCCGCATTGCACCACCTCGATTCATTTATATGAACAAACATCGTGTTTTATACTATGTTTTCCTTGGAATGGAATAAGTGAATGACCTGGAATCTTGCAACTAGGGGCTGGATTCTTGCAACTTCACACGATATTCTTGCAACTTCGAACTGTATTCTTGCAACTTCAACTGATATTCTTGCAACTTTGACCGATATTCTTGCAACTTTGCCCAGTATTCTTGCAACTTCGATCAATATTCTTGCAACTTCACCCCGGATTCTTGCAACTCCACCCAATATTCTTGCAACTTTACTCGATATTCTTGCAACTCCACCCAGCATTCTTGCAACCTCACCCGACATTCTTGCAACTTCGAACGACATTCTTGCAACTTCGCCCAGTATTCTTGCAACTACACCCAATATTCTTGCAACTTCACACGATATTCTTGCAACTCCACCCAATATTCTTGCAACTTCGTCCGACATTCTTGCAACTACACCCAGTATTCTTGCAACTTCACACGATATTCTTGCAACTTCGCACGATATTCTTGCAACTCCACCCGATATTTTTGCAACCGCACACGACTTTCTTACAACCGCACACGGCTTTCTTACAAAAAAAGAAAACGGTAGTTGCTTGCCCTAGGGACAAGCTCCTACCGCTTACCAATCCATCAATGTATGCACTAAAATTTTTCGGACGAACTCAGGTAAAAACAATTGCTTCTCCTTTGCATTCGCAATTTCTGGCATGAGGCGACCGAATGAAAACATATCCCCTGTTGCCAAGCGATATGTCCGCTCCGGATCGAGTGGCGCTCCATCAAACAGCACTTCACCTACACATTCAACCCCATCCTGATCAAAATACGTTTGTACATGTAAATTTGCGAACACGAGGCGACCAACAACCTCGCCACGGAAGCCAAATCCACGTAATTTCAATCCGACTAACTCTTTCGATAGAGCACTTTCTACTACATGTATCACTTGCTCTCCCGTTAGCGGTACGACAACAGGATTAATCGGATGTGGACAAATCCGATGGACATCCCCATACGTAACAGGTCCAGCTTCAAACGATTCTACTAATAATCCTGCATTCAACATGCCAATATCGGCATCTGTCCATAACCGCAACTGTTCAGTAAACTTACGCATAAACGGGGTTGCTTTAAACCAATTCGTCTTAATCGGTGTATCTAACGTACATAGCACTTCATCCAAAACCTCTCTCGCATCGAGGTTTAATTTTTCCAATAATTCCTCGGTTTCTAGATCACGTGGCAAATCTTCCACTGGCACCGCTTGCGCTTTCTTCTCCACAACCATCCGAGCTTCATGATCATACACGAGTGTCACTTCACCCGCATCATAACATTGTTTCCCTGCCGCCGTTAATATCGTCTCGCCGACAATCTCTCCCTCTCGTAATAAATGATGTGTATGCCCACCAATAATGACATCTAGTTCCGAAAACTTCTCCGCAATTTGTTCATCTAAATAAATACCGACATGTGACAACAATACAAAAATATCTGCTTTTCCACGCATCGCATCTAACTCACGTTCCACTGCCTGAAACACTTCCGTCACATTCCAGCCTAATAAATGATAATACGGATTAAACCTTGCCGTTAAACCGATAAATCCAATCCGTAGTCCTGACGGCGTCTCTTCCATATGATGCATTTCCAACCAATTCGGCGTATGTGACCAAACACACTCCAAATTGGAACAGACGACATGAAAATCCGCTTCATCATATAAATGATATAACCCTTCATGTGCAAGCGTAATGCCTTCATTATTGCCGAGCGTCGCAACATTATACGAAAGTGCATTTAATAACTTTACATTTGCCCGCCCTAATGTCGCCTCCGTGAGAGGGTGCACACGGTCCATATGGTCCCCGATATCAACTGTCACATGATACTCTCCACGCGCTTCTATGGCATGACGGCGTGTTTTCACAAACGTCGCTACCTTTGACCAATGATCAAAATAACTATGTAAATCATTCGTATATAAAATATGAATTGTTTCTTTCATCGTATGTAAGCTCCTTCTTACAATCCTTCCCAGATTAATTGAATCGCCGCAATGACAATTACAATTTTCAACATCCATTCCAATGTCTTACCTTTAAATAATTTGCTCGTTTTTGCACCAACAGTTCCACCAATATAAGAACCGATAACAAAAAAGATTACATATCCCCAAACGATATGCCCAAGCGCAATATGCGAAACAGAACTAATTAAACTAATAAAAAATATCATGAACATCGATGTCGCAATCGCCACTTGAACTGGAATTCCGAAAAACAAAATCATCGCTGGTACACTTATTGTTCCCCCACCAATTCCAAATAAACCAGACAGCATTCCAACCGCAAACGATAAAATTAATGCCGGCACTAGCTTCACATTATAATGATATGTTTCTCCATCAATCGTAAAGGTGCGTGTACGGTCTGTTATTTCTAACGAACGATTTTTGGACAATTTCTCTCGATCCACTAACATCATACTAAAAACAATTAACATTAAAATACCGAAATAAAGGGAGAAAGAATCCGTATCTAATCTCGTATTCAACCAAGCCCCGAATACACTCCCAGGCAAACTCCCGATTAAAAATAATACTCCTGTTTTCACATCTACTCGGCGCAATTTATAATAAGCTAACGTTGATGACAATCCTGTAAACACCATCGTAATTAACGAAATCCCAACGATCGTCTGTGGAGTCGCCCAAGCAAAACTAGCTGAGAATTCATGCAAATATAACATCGCTGGGACAAAAATAATCCCACCACCAAGTCCGATTAAACTTCCAACAAAAGCAGATAAAAATCCGATAATCAACGCCAAAACTATGACCAATTTACATCACTTATCCTTTTTTTAACTTGATTACTCTTAATCTTAACACCTGTAAAAAATGATTGCTACAAAATAACTTGAAAATATATACAAAAATTACTCTTTTCTAAAAACTCACACGAAAAAACATCACGCAAAATCCAGCCAAAAAAAGCACTTTTTCCACTCAAAAACCACCTTTAAAAATGAAGCGTAATTTCCATACTTTCGCTAGTCCAAAAGTCCTTACACGTTATGAAAACGCGATCAAAATATTTTTATGAAAACTTCATGAAAACCTTATCATTACTACATTTGTGACTGTCAAGTGAAATGAAAGGCTTTTCAATTATCAGAACAATTTTTCTTCTAACTTTTTAGGCAAAAAGCATTGATTTACCATCCATATTTGTTATGATGTATATGAAACAAGAATAAATGTAAAAAAAGGAGCATAACATACATTGAAGAATATTACGGTATTCACAATCGCTTTATTTCTCGTTGCATGTGGTGGACAAATTGGTTCCTCGAAAGTCGAAAGTGTGACAATAAATGAAACACAAGTCGAAAGTAATGAAGTCGTAAATGATGCCTTACAAAATAATGAAGCAACAAATACATCAAACGAAATTCTAAACAATGAAAATGACGGCAAAGATAAAGGAACTCTTGCCAATGAATATAAAGAGTCCCTAGAGAACGAAGATACAACAAAGATTAGTGATGACCTTAAAGCATTAGAAGAATTTGCTACATTAGAAGAAGAATTAGATTTATCTGAAGCACAAATCGAAATCATTGAAGATAATTATGGTAAACGTATTTTATTAATAAAAGATGCTGAAGGCAATAAAACACATAAATCCATCTTCGCTAAAAAAGTAAACAAATTAAAAATCATCGAGTTTGATGGTGGTCAAATTTTTAACGAAGTCATCGAATAAATATAGAGAATAAAAGCTATTGGATAAAATTTTTATCCAGTAGCTTTTTTCATTAAACATCCATTACCATCGCCTGGCAAGGGATAAACCTTACGAAAATTACTCAACCAAAAATTTTTTAAAATATTTTGTTGAAATTAAAAGGATTTTAGCACATAAACGCAGAATGATGTATATAGGGAAGGGGCGACTCGTTCGGAAGGGTCAAAAAATTAGTTTATGAGCGAAAAGATAAAATGCTCACTTTATTAAAATTACTCACGAAAGGAGGACCGCTTGCAAACTTTATGACATCACAAAAATGAACCAATAAAAAGAATACGAGAAAGTTAATAAGGTGGAAAAAATGAATATTAGAGATGAAGTGATTGAGAAAATAAATCGTTTTTTACGCGAAGATATTTCTGAACAATTCATCATGAATGAACTTGACGCAGTCATGGATAGTCGAGATTATTTTTATGTGCACAATAAACATGGAGACGGCATAAAAATCAAAATCATTTATTATCGCGTTGCCGATGTCATTGATTACCGAATTTTACACTTTAAATTTAAATTACATGTGAAATAAAATGTACGAAAAAATCATGGTAAAATCTTTATTCGCGGGCAAAACAAACATCGTTTAAGGGGATAAAATAAAGAAAATCGCCTTAAACCTCTTTATTTCATGTTCAAAAAACTCCCAATCGTCCTGCCTCCTATTAGTCTAGGAGCAGAAACGATTGGGAGTTTTTTTATAGTAGATACAATTTACACAACCGTCACGGTACCACGAAGCCGTGGCGCCACAACTTGGCATTCCTCTATATAGGATCGTAGTACATCTACCGCATGTACATCTAAATTCGAACGATCTGTCCCATATTTTTTCGGGACACCTTGCACTGTCACAAACGCCCCTTTATACCATCGTTTCATATCTACCCGTTCCCCACCAATATACAAATCTTGCACACGCATGCCAGGTGGATTTTCCAATTTCACATACATTTTCAACCCTAAACAACGCTTCATATAGCCACCTATCTGTTCATACGGATCAGCCGCAAATGTATGCTCCAAATCTTCCTCCAGCATCTCCAATATTTCTTTCCCAGTTAACATGACAATCGAAACTGGTGGATTCGTCGGAATGATATTCCAAACATCTCGCATCGTAATCGGACCAGGTATAACTGGCCCTCCGTAGCGCCAACCATTAGAAAACGCAACATCCGCCTTCGTCTCCCACAACAACGCTTCCAATAATAAATTATCCATCGTCGACTCCAACTGTCCATACCGATGTAACGCTACCTCTGTTTTTCCAACTACTTCATCGAGCATTTCCTTATACGGTTCCTCTAACTCTGTCACAAGTGCTGCCACTTCAGGATCAGGCGTTATTTTTTCCGTCACCTCTATTAAACGATGTTCAACCTGTTCCACTCCACAAACACCAACTTCCACATCAAGCCGTCCAATATGTGCCCCATGGCAACCAGATTGCATAATAATCGTATTATTTTCTACAACAGGTGAGCGGAGGGTATGATGCGTATGACCGCTTAATAAAATATCGATTCCATCCACTTCCCGAGCAAGTTTTACATCTTGAGGAAAACCTAAATGAGATAAAACAACGACTAAATCGACACGATCCACCGTACGAAGGGTCGCAATAATGTGAGGCAACTCCTTTGTACCGCCCGTAAAATAAATCCCTTCAGAAAATTCAGGTGGCATCGTCTTATTGACAATATGTTCTGCAATCCCGATCACACCAATTTTCAATCCTGCCCGTTCTATCGTCATATGAGACGGAAACATTAACTCATCCGTTTGTTTCAAATAACAATTACACACAAGTAATGGATATTTTAAATGATGCACCAATTTTTCAAGTTGCTTCGGCCCATACGCATACTCCCAATGTGCCGTCATCCCATCCAATTGAAGCGCATTCATAATTGGTATGAGCGCTTCTCCTTTCGAGTGCACGACAGGATATGTCCCATGAAAAGTGTCGCCATTATCGAGCGCAAGCACCCCATTAGGATTTTCTTTCCTAGCTTCTTTTAAAATTGTCGCAATGCGGGCATACCCACCACAATCCCGAAATATTTCTTTTCCATTTTCAAGAAACATCTCCGGATGCAAATCATAATATGCATGTGTATCATTCATCTGGATGATCGTCAAACGCTTCGGCTCATACACAACCATAACCCCCAACACTCTATTTGTTATATATTATGTACCCTAATAATTTAATTTCACACATGGAAAATTCTAACAATTTTATGAATTTCCGTCAATAATTAAAAAACTGCTGCAACCATCATTGCAGCAATTTTTCCCTAAAAGGAAATCGACTCAACATGTCCTTTCCATTCATCCATTTGTTTTGGTATATAACTTTTAAAAAATATATTAGCATGATCATCAGATAAAATCGTAAGAAATTCAGCTTATTGAGTTTTGCATATTTTTACGTTAAAATGGAGATAGATAATAAAAGAGGAAGGACGGTCATCCTCCCTCTTGCAGCCTCAGCCGTACAGGCGGTGGTTGTCACAAAAATTACTTTTTATGAGAATCACCCTTTGGCTTGTCACGGCGTAGGGTGGTTTTCTCTTTGTTTAAAAAAGTTGTTAGAAATAGATGTGCACTTACGGCACGTACTATTCCTTTCAACACTTCTTTAAAAAAACCAAAGAAATCATCCATGATTATCACCTCCCTTCCCAATGCATAGGAAAAGGATCTTCTGTGACAACCATCCACCCATAAACATTTGACTGCATATTTATTTTATCATAAACAAAAGGAACATCCTACACAAAAGAACATACGTTCTTAATCTCTGTTTATGTAGTAAATGTTCCCTTCCAAATCTATCTTTTCGTCGATCTCTTAACCCATATGTTTTCTAAAAACCTTTGAGCCTTATTCAAAATCCCGAACTAATTATAAATTCTTTACCGCTTCCTCCACATCGACATCACCGCGCACAACTTGGAACTCCTTCCCAATGGTCCCATCCTGTTCTAACACGGCTAAAATCACCTTCGCCACATCTGCACGAGGAACTTCCTCTCTACCAACCTTTTCAGCTGCTTCGACCTTTCCAGTCGGTGCTTCATTCGTTAATTTTCCTGGATGGATGATCGTATAATCTAAATCTGTCGCACGTAACCATTCATCCGCATAATGTTTTGCGACAACATATGGTGCAAATCCCTCTGGTGCCTCTTGAATCGCCGCTCTCGTCGTATCAAAAGAACTAATCATCACATATCGTTTAATTCCTGCCATTTTTGCCGCTTCCACCGTCTTTACCGCACCATCCAAATCAACCATCAATGTTTTGTCTTTTCCCGTATGCGGTCCAGAACCAGCAGTGAACACGAGCGCATCACAATCTTTCGCAGCCTCTGCGATTGCCGGTACATCCGCTTCCAAATCACAAACGACCACTTCCGCCCCATTTTCTTTAAAAAATGACGCTTGCGCCTCGTCTCGAATCATCGCTCGCGCTTCCATAGACGTATGTCCATTTAAATATGTAATCAAATGTTTTCCAATTTGACCATTCGCCCCAACTACTAATACTTTCATTCCAAAACATCCCCTTTCTTTTCTCCATTATATCGAATATGAAGCAATATTTTAACCATTAAAAAACTACGACAACCAATTTCGTTATCGTAGTTTTTCTTCACTTACATATCCGGGCTTTCCTAGCATTTCAAACATATTCGTTTTATATGCTTCCACACCAGGCTGATCAAACGGATTTACCTCTAATAAATAGCCACTCATCGCACAAGCTTTTTTGAAAAAGTACACGATATAGCCAAATGTATATGCATCAAGACGTGGTAAATCTACGACCATATTTGGCACACCACCGTCGACATGTGCCTTCAATGCAGCATCACTTGCTACACGATTAATTTCATTCAACGATTTCCCAACCAAATAATTTAATCCATCTAAGTTTGCTTCATCATTTTCTACGACTACTGTTTCAGCCTCTTCATCCACACGCAAAATAGTTTGAAACAATTGACGCCTACCATCCTGAATATACTGTCCTAATGAATGCAAATCGGTTGGAAAATTAGCAACCGCTGGAAAAATTCCTTTCCCATCTTTTCCTTCACTTTCCCCGAATAATTGTACCCACCAATCGGAAAAATATCGTAGTTTCGGATCATAATTCGATAAAATTTCTGTCGTATAATTTTTCTCATATAAAAGCTGGCGAATGACCGCATATTGATAGGCAATATTATCTTCTAGTGCCGGTGTTGCTAAATCTTCTGCCGCTTGCCGCGCTCCTGCAATTGCTGCATCAATATCAATCCCACTTACAGCCATCGGTAATAACCCGACAGGTGTCAGCACGGAATATCTCCCACCGATATCATCAGGAATCACAAATGTTTCATACCCTTTTTCAACTGCTAACGTTTTTAACGCACCTTCCGACTTATCTGTTGTGACATAAATACGTTTTGCCGCCTCTTCTTCACCGTACTTCTCTTCTAAAAAGGCACGGAAAATGCGAAACGCAATTCCCGGTTCCGTCGTCGTTCCACTTTTTGAAATGACATTAATAGATACATCCACCTCTTTTAATACACGCAACAATTCCTTATTATAGGTCGCACTAAGATGATGTCCGGTAAAAATAATTTCTGGTATGTCTCCTTTTTTACGGCCTAAATAACCAAATGTATCGCCTAACATTTCAATTGCCGCATGTGCTCCTAAATATGAACCACCAACACCGATAACGAGTAATACATCGGAATCATTTTTTACCTTTTCAGCAACAACTTTGATACGCGAAAGTTCCGCATCATCTGCTGGAACATCTACCCAACCAAGAAAATTTTTTCCTGGGCCGCTTCTCGTATGAATTACATCATGATAATGACGAACAAGTGGCTCATAACTATTGATAGCTTTTTGCGAAACAAATCGTAACACATGCTCAAATGAAAAATTTAAATATGTCATTGTTAACTCCTTAAATGAAAATATAATGGTACTTATATACTACTACTTTCCTAGTAAATAATCCACAAAACTACATTTAATTGGAAAAGGTAACCAAACGTTTCTCCATCGATGCTTGTAATTTTTTAATAAGTGCTTGACTCTCCTCTAATGTCGCTTCCTTCACACCGTAATAAAACTTAATTTTCGGCTCTGTTCCAGATGGACGAATACAAACCCATGCACCATTTTCTAATATATATTTTAACACATTCGATTTTGGCAACCTAATTTCCTCTACGGTATTATCCACTACAAGAACACGCTCTTGTGTTGCATAATCTTCGCGCACCCTTACTTGGACACCTGCTAATTCACTTGGAGGATAATTTCGGAAGTCTTCTAAAATCGCCTGAATTTGCGTCGAACCGTCTTTTCCTTCCAACGTAATCGACTGTAAATGTTCCACATAATACCCATATGTTTCAAAAATAGCTTGTAAACCGTCGTATAAATTTTTCCCTTGTTTTTTATAAAAAGCTGCCACTTCCGCAATTAATAAACAAGTTTGAACCGCATCTTTATCACGAACAAAATCTCCAATTAAATACCCATAACTCTCCTCATATCCGAATAAAAAAGTATGTTCCTTCGTCTCTTCAAAACTTTTTATTTTTTCCGCAATATATTTAAAACCAGTTAACACATCGATTGTTTTTAAATCGTGTGCCTTCGCAATATCGCTTCCTAATTCAGAGGTTACAATGGTTTTTAACACTACCGCATTATCTTCTAATGTCCCTTGTGCTTTTTTCTCCGTAATTAAATAATGTAATAAAATGGCCCCGATTTGGTTTCCAGTTAATAGTTTATAAGAACCTTCAACAAGAACTGCCACGCCAACACGATCTGCATCTGGGTCTGTCGCTAATAGTACGTCCGCATTTTGTTTTTTCCCTTCTTCCATCGCAAGTGCAAATGCTGAAGCCTCTTCAGGATTGGGGTAATCCACCGTAGGAAAATCACCATCTGGTTGGGCCTGGGCAGCCACAACAGAAACGTTTAAAAAACCTGCCATGTTAAGTGCTTCAAGCACTGGACGATTTCCCGTTCCATGTAAAGGCGTATAAACAATGGATAGTTCACGAGACATTTCCTTTACTAATGCTCGGTTTACTACGAGTTCTTGTAAACTTGTTAAATAAGCCTTGTCCACCTTTTCACCAATCATCGTTAATAAATCTTGTTCTACTAGGAAACGCTCATCTGCTATTTTAATCGTTAGGGGATTCTCAATCGCATCTACATTTGCGACAATCGCATCTGCCACTTCTGATGCTATTTGTGCCCCGTCTTCTCCATACACTTTAAAACCATTATAGGCGGAAGGATTATGGCTCGCCGTAATAACGACACCACTAAATGCATGTAAATAACGAACTGCAAACGATAATTCTGGGGTCGTACGTAAACTTTCAAATAAATATACTTTAATTCCTAAGTTCCCAATTGTTTTAGCTGTTTCCATTGCAAATTCTGGTGACATATGACGGCTATCATACGCAATAACGACACCACGACTTTTCGCCACTTCGCCTTTTGATTCTATATAACGTCCTAAACCTAGTGCTGCTTTACGCACCATATATATATTCATTCGATTTGTACCAGCACCGAGCAATCCTCGCATACCAGCTGTTCCAAATTCTAAATTTTTGTAAAATCGATCTTCTATTTCTTTTTCATCTTGCACATTTTTTAGGTCTTCTCTTACTCTTACATCTAAGTCTGGGAAATTTACCCAAGTTTCATATAACGCTTTAAATCCCACGCCACATCCTCCTAAAATGTTACACTTAATAAACATATATTATACCATATCTAGGTCAAAATACTGAATTTGTTCATCAATCAGTCACTTTCTTTGACGGATGCCTGAATTGTATTTTCATTTTTGTGGAGGGAAATAATGTTTTATTCTGCAAGTTCTTGGGAACACTGAACTTGTGAATATATGGCTTAATTACGCAAGTTCCAAGGAAAAACCCACTGAACTTGCGGATATATGCTGTAATTACGCAAGTTCATAGGAAAAACCCGCTGGACTTGCGGATATATCGCATAATTACGCAAGTTCCCGGGAAATATCCGCTGCTCTTACGGATATAAGCATTCATTCTAACAATGGTACGCTTGTTCTAATTTCCCCCGATTTTTTTCCTGGCGATAAAGCTGTTTCGACAACCATTCCCACGTACGAAATAAATACCCTTTTAGATTAGCAACTTTCCCCCATTTATATAAACGAATGACATTATAAAAATAATCAATATATTCTTCTGCTTTATCTTCTAAACTGAACACCCGCTCTTTTACCGTCGCTTTCGCTCTGAGTAATATACCATATATATCGTATAACTCTCTTGCATTAAAAAATGGGGAAAATGCATGGTAAAATACTTCAGGAATCGTTCGTTTTAATCCTTTTTTAAACACATATTCCGTTTCTTCCCATGTTTCTTTATATGTATAAGCTTTGTTAGGAGATTGGTGAAGAGCTTCTTTGGTGTGACTTTCTCCTGTGACTTCCCGTTGTGACGCTTGCTTTATGAATGGATTATCTTGCGCGTCTTTTCCTTTCATTCTTTGAATAACAATAATGTTTACAGAACGACGCTTGTCCCCTTTCACACGTCTCGTTTCATATTGTTTGATCACCCCTAACTGCTCCAGACGATTGCATGCACGAATAGCCGTTCTTCTTGAAGTAAACCCAGCTGTTTCCGCAATTTTTTGCTTACTTAAATAACAAACTCCGATATATTTACAGGCATATTGACTAATAATATGTAAAATTTCTCGATCTGTCGTACTTAAATCATGTGCTTGCTTATGTTCTTTTACTACTTCATTCATTTCTTCTATCGATGTAAAATTCACTAAGCTCTGCATTGTTTCATCATCCAAAGGTAAAATATTCATTTCCCTCTCCCTTTCCAAATGATTGTCACTTCTACAATCGAAAGAAGTTCGAAAAAAGAGGGAGAGAAAATATACATCACATTAAATCGACACCAATTTTATGAATACATCAAAATTTTCTTCCTAATACACGTTTTGAACGGATGCTGTAAATTTATACAAAATATAGCTTAATTCATTCTTTTGCCAATTATTACCAATTTTTCATTCTATTTATCATTAAAAATAGTGATTAAATTGGATATTTTCAATAAAAATATCCCTAAGAGGTCATAAGAACTAGTTTAAGCGAAGATGCATTAAACCAAAATTCCTATTACACTAACAAAAAAGTAATAGGAGGGGGCGAATTTGCAACATGATTTCGAAACATTTTTGAAAATAAACGAAAAAAGAATTTACTTTCAGATTCAACGCTTGAATATTCATCCCGCAGACTATGATGAATATTACACCGAGGGAATGCTTGCACTGTGGCAAGCATACAAAGAATTTGATGATACAAAAGGTAATATTGGAACGTTCATCAATTACAAAATACGTTTTAAATTATTGGATTTATTAAGGAAAAAAATTCGTACACAAGAAAAAGATACCCATTATATCGAAGAAGTAAAGAAGCAATTAACGAACGGTAATCACACGCGGCATACAAATGTCCCACTACCAGATCTGACAGATGAGCTCATCCGAAAAACGTATATATACCATGAAGAATTTTGGCAAACCATTCAATCAAAACTAACCGAAAACCAATGGAAATGGGTAAAATACTTCATCATTGCGGAGTTATCCATCAAAGAAATAATGGAATTAGAAAATGTATCTGCAGATGCAGTCAAAGGGTGGGGACGTGCGGTAAAAGAAAAACTATGTCATCCAGAAATTCGAAAAATGCTAAAGGAATTATCTGAATATTATAATTAATTGGACAAAGTAAGTATTTAGGCCTATAATATTGTTGAATTTTATATATCAAAGGAGAGATGATTATGGAGATTTTGGAAAATTATATGTTAAATTCTACTTCCGTTGCATTACTTCCTGGATATTCTATAGACTATGAAACGATTGTTATCGAAGAGATGCGGACTCTATATGTAAAACAGAGTATGATGTCCATCGTTCATGAAAGTTGCCTTTTTATTGGGCTAACTACATATGAAACACGAAAAAAAGTTATTGCAGAAATGACTGCTTTTTTAAGAAAAACACCCATTTTATTTAGCGACACAAAAGATATATGTTTCTTTCATACACATGGTAATTATAATTTGAAAAATCATTGGTTTTCAGCTAATCATATTTTAGATGTACACGCTTCAAAGAATAAGAATCATTGTATCGTGTATTTACATAATGGCATGCAAATAGAAGTTCCTTGTAGCAAAATTTCTTTCAAAAACCTTCATAATAGAGCCCTGGCACTTCGTAGTATTCAGCAGATTAATCCAAGTGAGCGAATGAAAAGAATTACATAGGGAATGGATGAAACTTAAAATTCAATCTAACATCTACATACATTATTATACGAAAAGCATCCAAGTTACGTTCTTCGGTCATGTTTATCTTAATCGATAAATATGACCGTTTTTAAATATATATATACTCTCTCAAATAATTGTTTTATCCTCTACATTCTACGGTTTAAATAACACTATCCAGCTATTAAATTTCCTTCTACAAAATGGGAAAATACGCAAAATAAATTCCCTTTTTGCGAACATTATATACTTTTGTCGCTTTTTGTGACTTATAGATTATTTTGGCACAAAATGCGATACAATCGCCTTGGAAGGATGGTTGTGTATGGTGAATAATAAACTACCACACAGACTTAAAAACCTCAGAGAAGAAAAAGGGTATCTACAAAAACATGTTGCCGACGAAATTGGTGTTAAAAATAATACGCTTTCTGGATATGAAAGTGGATCACGGTCACCAGATCCTGAAATGATTGTCGAGTTGGCCAAATTATATGATGTGAGTACTGATTATTTATTAGGTAAAAATGACAATAAATATACAATTGAACATGAGGACTTAGAAGCGTTTATTGAAGAATTACGTTATTGGTATAACAAAGACCCACAAAAAGGCGCTAAAAAATTACATAAATTAAAACAGATATTTCGTATATTAAATGACGAAGAAGCATGATTCCTGATCATGCTTTTATATTACCAAAGGTTTAGGCATATTTTACTAATCAATTTTACTCTTTTGTACACCAAAACAAATCATCTATAAAAGGATGTTTATATATAAAATATGTAAAATGGGGTGTCAAATTATGTTTATGTTAGGATTTATTATCATCTTATGTTGTTTGTTTTATCTGCCTTATTATTTTTTGAAAAAGAGGAAAAACAAAGAGAAACTATTTCCTAAAAAAATGTTTTATGGATTTTTATTTAGTGGAATCTTATTATTTTCTATCGGTGTTAGTTTGGATGATGGTAGTTCAACTATAATTGCTGAACTAAGAGAAGAAAATGAAACAATTACTGAAGAAGCCTCCAAATTAAAAGAACAAATAAAAGAAGTGGAAGAAAATACAGATGAATTACATGAACTTATTGAAACATTGGAAGGAAAGATAGATGGACTTGTTGATGAAAAGGACCAATTAACAAAGGAAATAACTGCACTTGAAGAAACAAACGCCGAATTAGTGAAAGAAGTTGCTTCGCTCAATGAAACAAACGATGAATTAAAAGACAAAAATAAACAATTAAAAAATGATAACAAAAAATTAGAAGAAACAAATAAATCTACATCTTCCTCTAGTAATGTTTCCTCAAATAGCAATAGTGCTAGTACTAATAATAGTACAAGCAGTAGTTCAAGTAATAGTAATGCAATCAGTACAACTGATACAACAAATGAAGATTGCAATATAAAAGGTAGTAACACTGGAATCTATCATGTTCCAGGATCTACTTACTACAATCAAACGAAAAATGTCGCCCAATGGTTCTGTTCAGAACAAAAAGCAGAAAACGCTGGTTACAGAGCACCCAAAAGATAATGATATCTAACATAACATACTACATTTTCTTTAGATCATTGCAATTCTATTTAAGATTGTTTGCATGCGACTTTACCATCAATTGTACGGAAATATACCGAAACAAAAAATATTTCCTATATACTCAATGAACATGTTAGTGAATAACTGCATGACAACAAGTATATAGGAGTTTTTAAATCTTGTGGGAGATTGTGAATGGGAACAATACAGAATCAATAGAAGTTATCGCTTCTCATATAGTCCAACTATATACTACTGGTTTATATAAAAATTAAACTGTTTTATTAGTCGACTATTTCTGAACAATATTAATTGAAATAAAAGTTATACCTAAATAAATCGATTCGTTAAATTATAAATCGTGATTCAATAAACATAAGCCCTCTTAAAATAAGATTTTTTGTTTTTTAATCTGTCTAATTTAAGGGAAACATATCATTTTTCTCCTACACCATATATTGTAGAATCACTTAAAACAGCCAGACATAAGAGCCTGGCTGTTTAATATACTAATCCCTACTAAAAATATCACGTGTATATACTTTATCTTTCACGGACGTCAATGCATCGTCTAAACGATTTGCTACAATAATATCTGCATCAGATTTAAATGTTTCAAAATCATGTACGACTTTTAATCCTTCAAATAATTCTTCCTCTAGAACAGGTTCATAGACGATTACTTCAATTCCTGCATTTTTAACGTGATTAATGACATCTTGAATAGCAGATTGTCTAAAGTTGTCAGAACCCGTTTTCATCGTTAAACGATAGATTCCGACTGTTTCAGGTTGACGTGAAATGATTTGATCTGCAATGTGTTTTTTACGAGTATCATTTGCATCGACAATTGCTTGAATCATATTGTTTGGAACATCTTTAAAGTTTGCAAGTAGTTGTTTCGTATCCTTTGGTAAACAATATCCGCCATAACCGAATGATGGATTATTATAATGATCCCCAATACGTGGATCATGTCCTATACCTTCCACAATTTGCTGTGTATCTAGCCCCTTTAATTCTGCATAAGTATCTAATTCATTAAAGAATGATACACGCATGGCAAGATACGTATTGGCAAACAGTTTGATCGCTTCCGCTTCCGTCGAGTCTGTAAAAAGGATAGGAATGTCTTTTTTTTCAGCCCCTTGAGCCAAAAGATTTGCAAATACTTCTGCACGTTCCGATTTCTCCCCCACAATAATACGTGATGGGTGTAAATTATCATATAATGCTCGTCCTTCACGTAAAAATTCAGGAGAGAAAATGATGTTGTTCGTATGGAACTTCTCATTAATTGCTTTTGTATACCCTACAGGAATGGTTGATTTAATCACCATTATGGCATTAGGATTATATTTCAAAACATTTCCAATAACAGTTTCAACCGAACTCGTATCAAAGTAATCTTGTTCTGGATCATAGTTCGTCGGTGTAGAAATAATAACATATTCTGCATCTTTTAACGCTTCTTCTACATCAGTTGTAGCTGTTAAATTTAAATGCTTTGTTTGTAAGAAATCTTCAATTTCAGGATCCATAATCGGTGATTTTTTATTATTAATTAAATCAACCTTGTCTTCTATTATATCTAATGCGGTTACTTCATTATGTTGCGCTAAAAGTACAGCATTTGAAAGCCCAACATAACCAGTACCAGCGACTGTGATTTTCATTTTATATACACATCCTTACTTTTTGTTATAATACTCCACATACCAATCGGTGAATTTTTGTAAACCTTCTTCAATAGGTGTTTCCGGTTTGAAGCCCACAGCTTGTTGTAATTGTTCTGTCGATGCATATGTACGTGGTACATCACCAGGTTTAATTGGTTCAAATTCTTTCTTGAACTCTATTTCTCTACCTAAAGATTTACTCAAACACTTCTCAAGCGTCGTAATAAAATGCATGAGTTTTTCTGGATTGTTATTTCCTATATTATATACTTTATGTGGAACTCCTTCAGTTGGTGGATGTTCAATTAATTTTTCAATTCCATTTACAATATCGTCAATGTAAGTAAAGTCACGATACAGATCATTATCAAAATCGCCATTATTAAATATTTTAATGGCTTCATCATTAAAAAACTTATCCGTAAATCCAAAATACGCCATGTCTGGTCTTCCAGCAGGGCCATACACCGTAAAGAAACGTAATCCTGTTGCAGGAATATTATATAAATGACTGTATGTATGAGCCATTAATTCATTTGATTTCTTCGTTGCAGCATACAGTGAGACAGGAGTATCAACAAAATCAGTCTCTTCAAAAGGTACTTTTTTATTGGCACCATATACTGAACTAGATGATGCGTATACTAAATGATCTACCGGATAATGACGACAAGCTTCTAAAATATTAAAGAAGCCATTTATGTTACTTTCAATATATACATCTGGATTTTCTATGGAATATCGGACTCCCGCTTGAGCAGCCAAATTAACTACAACGTTAGGACGATATTCTTCAAATATCTCCATCATTTTTTCTTTATCCGAAATATCTGCTTTGACAAATGTGAAACCTTTATGTTTTTTTAATTCTTCAAGACGTGAGTATTTTAAATTTACATCGTAATAGTCATTTAAATTATCAATACCTATCACTTTTATTCCTTGTTTTAATAACGTTTTAGATAAATTAGAACCTATAAAACCAGCTGCACCTGTGATTGCCAAACATTTCTTATTCATAATTTTCTCTCCAAACAATCTATTGGTTTTTAATTTTACTATTATCCTATTATTGACAGA